>NZ_JBQDAA010000063.1:3632-11284 GCF_052089545.1 Tissierella sp.
GATTTTTATTATTTAATCTGTCTACCATAAGGGGAGCATATCACTGCCTACACGAGATCTAATTTGTTTATTTACTTTAGCTCACTAAATATGTCTAGCACCATAGTGAGAGAGTATTTTTCTCTCGAACTTCTTTTTAACTTACTTCTATTCCGCTGAACTTACTAAATTGCCAAATCAAGATAGCTAACAATACCATCTTTTATCTCATATAGCCTTCCATCTATACTGATTTCATTATTACCTTTTTCATATTTAAGTCCTCTATTCCTATATCCTTCCTGGGGATATCCCTCAGGAGCTTTAGTCAGCTTAAAACCATAGTCACCATATGAAATATCCTTAATAAGAACTATTCCATCTTTATTTGATTTTACAGTTTTAGAAAAGCCGTCATCATTCCATAATGTAAATTCCACATTAGCGAGTCCTTTATCAGTTTTACTTGAAAAGATTTGGAATGTTAAATCAATTGTATTGCTATTCCCTTCTTATACTTGTCCACCTCAAAAATAAAAAGATCTAAGAAAATCACCTAAAATCCCTCTAAAAACAAGAAAAACCCTTCCGAAAATTTTCATGAATTTACAATCCAGTCCAATTTCCCTTATATAAAAGTCAGCATAAAAAAATCAAGGCATGACAAATAAGCCTTAATCAAGGTTAGTTTTTTCTATTAACTTATCTTTTTTTCTTAAGCAATTCTCTTGTAGGAATGATAAAGTCCACCAAGTATAGGCTTAGCTTCCAATTCAAAATCCTTAGCCATCATAGGCTCAGGGATAATCTTTCTGACAGGTGTTTGTCCATCTAAACCTTGGTGAGGTCTATGAAGATTATAATATTTATTAATATACTCATTCACTAAATTCTCTAAATGCCTTTGATTAAAGGGTATAATATGATCTAAAAGTTCTCTCCTAATAGTACCGATAACCCTTTCAGCATAAGGATTTTGCCAGGGAGATCTAATAGTCGTAGGTTTTGACACAATATCAGCCTTATTTAAAAAATCCTGAAATACATAAGATTTAAAAACAGGGTCATTATCATGAATAAGATATTTAGGTTGGTGACCATAAGGAGTAGCATTCCTAAACTGCTGGGTCAACCAAAACATATTAGGGTTAGGAGTAACAGCAAAGTGGACAATTCTCCTAGTATTATGATCAATAATAACCAAGACATATAGTACCTGAAAGAAAAGAGTAGGCATAACAAACATGTCTGTCCCCCAGGTCTCATACCTATGGTTTTTAATAAAAGCCATCCAAGTATCCACTAACCTCTGATTAGGAGTATATTTCTGTGGAGGGTCCGTCTGTTTTGGTAAATACTTACCTATAGTATTAGGGCATGGGACATCAAGCATACCTTCGAGTTCTAGGATATCTTTTATTCTTTCAGCAGAAGCTCTATTATTATCCCAATAAGCCTGAATAATCTTTTCTATGACCTCATCACTTATGGGCGGCCGACCTTTTCTTTTAGATTTAAAAGACCAGTAGTGTTTAAAGGCTGTCCGATGCCAATTAACTACTGTTTCAGGGGTAACTAAGGTTTGTAGCTTTTCCCAATTAGGATGGAGTTTAGATATTGCTACCCAAAGTTGTCTATGTAGATTATCTGATCTTGGATTGGTACGACTACCAATTTCTATATCTTTCTTTCACAAGGCAAGTTGGCTTCTTAACGCAATAATCTCCACTTCTAGTTGGTTTTTAGACATAAACTTCAGCCTTAGAAACTGGAAGAAAGTTCCCAGCCAATACTTTAAAAAGGTAAAAAGCTTACTGAATAGTATAACAAGATTTTTAGACATAAAGTATCATCTCTCCCTTTGGAATTTTTAAATTCTATTATACATATAATTCCATTTATTGTAAAGTAAAAGTAAGTTAGAAGTGCCGCCTTCAATAACTAATCTTAATCAAAAATCGTTTCATTTCACATAATAAACTACAAAATATATCTTCAAAAGTATAAATTAATATAAAATTATCCTAATAAAAGGTAAGCTTTAAAAATAGACAGTAAAAAAAGGCATAACAAATAAGCCTTCTAGAAAAGGAAATTATGAATTATTAAATTTTAAGCAACTCTTGAGTAAGTATGATATAAATCATTAAGCACAGGAGTTGATTTTATTTTAATATCTTTAGCATCAACGTAGATAGGCGTATTAACTAGAATAAGTCTAAGTAAATTGAGAGGATGATATAAATGAGTGTATGGAGAAATTAGGATATTGCAAATAAGATAGTAGATATTCTAAGGAATGTAAAATATAAGGATGAAAAACATCCTTTAGGTAAGCCCTACTTAACTTCTTACCTAACTTAATAGATAATTAGACTTAAATTTTAAAATATAATAAAAAATAAACTATAGAATCAATGTGGTAATATTTTGAGAGTCTATTTCAAATTTTGAAGAAAAGGTGCTTCCTTTACTTAAGTCAAATGATTAAACTTTATCTTTGCGGGTAAAAATATAATATTGGGACACGGTTCCAATGGTTAGAATATAACTTGTGATTTGACTTACTAGGACTATTTCCTAGTAGTTTAAAGGAGGAATTTCTTTGAGAAAATATAGTAAGGTCTTTGCTATTCTTTTAGCAGTGGCACTAGTTTTACCGGGAATAGCACAGGCAGCTCCAGAGGTGGACCAAGTTGATGTTAAAAGGCTAGAAGGTAAAACAAGAATAGAAACAGCTATAGAAGCAAGCCAGGAAGCTTACGACGATGGTCAAGCTAGTGTAGCAGTTTTAGCTGGATTTGCAGGGGAAGTAGACGCCCTAACAGGAACACTTCTTGCCAGCCACAAAAAAGCACCACTACTTTTAACTGAAAAAAACAAGCTAGATCAAAAAGTAAAAGATGAGCTAGAAAGACTAGGTACTGAAGCCATATATGTACTTGGTGGAGACGCTGTAGTTTCAGATGAGCTTATAGAAAATCTTAAAAAAGACTACGCAGTTGAAAGGGTATCAGGTTCTGATAGAACAGCTACAGCAGATGCAGTAGCTAAAAAAAGTATGAAAACTTCAGACCATGCATTTTTAGCTTTGGGTTTTAGGGACCAACTTTCAGATGCACTAGCTATAGGTCCTGTATCAGCTAGTCAAAAGGACCCTGTTTTATTAACTCAAACCCATAAACTACCAAAGGAAACTATAAAAACCTTAGACTATCTAAAGGTAAAAAATGTTACAGTAGTTGGTGGAGAAGAAGCAGTAAGCGAAAAGGTAGTAGACCAACTAAAGGATAAAAATATTAATGTTAGAAGACTTAAAGGATCTACAAGAGAGGAAACTGCTATAGCTATAGCAGAAGAATACTTTGAAAAACCAGAAAACACAATATTAGCCTATGGCTATAAGTATGCAGACGCTCTGGTAGGAGGATATTTAGGAAATCTTAAAAATGCACCTATCCTACTAAGCGACAAAAAAGATTTGCACCCTGCTACAAAGGAATATTTAGAAAGCAAACCATTTAATGTTTTTGTACTTGGTGGAAAAGCTGCAATAAGTGAAAAAGCATATAAAAAAGTAGAAGGAGCAGCTCTAATGACAGAAAATGAAAAAGAAGCTGCTAAGCTAGTAGAAGAATTTGAAACTAAGCTTAAAGGAAAAGAAAAAGTTCTAGCTTTGGTAGAAGATGATCAGTTAAGACAAGAAGTATCTAGTTCACACACTGACGTCTTTAACGAAATTCAAAAGGTAGAAAACAAGACAGTAAGACAAAACCTACTTGATCGTCTAGACAAGGCTCATGATAGACTTATAGGGGCTACTTCTGTTAAAGCTTTATTGGATGTAAGTAAAGATGGAGTAACAGAAGAAAACCTAGATAGGGCTAAGATAAAACTTAGCAATGCAAAAACAAATGTTAAAAAATTAGAAGATCAAGAAAGTAAGGATGCCTTAAATGCATTGATAGAAGATGAAGAAGCAAAGATAGACGCAGCACAGGCTCAAAAAGATGAAAAAGAAGCCCTAGCAGCTGTCAATGAAAATCTTACTGTCAAGACCCTAGAAGAAAATGCTTCTGCCCTAGGTCTTGACCTAACAAAGTGGAATGAACTTAAAGACCATGAAAAGTATGGTCAAGCTCGTGTAGCAGCTGTAACTTATGATATGGAAGCTAACAAGTCTGATGAAGGATATACAGTTGAAGACTTTAGAAAATATTTTAATGCAGCCCTTAAAAACAGAACAGTTTATGCCCAGTCTATGGACTATGTAAATGGAATTGGCGACAAGGACTTAACTACTGATAAATTTATTAGCAATGTAGTAGCTGTATTAGAAGAAACCAAGACAGATCTTCCTCTTCAACATGAAAATACCAAGGTTGAAGAAGAAATAATAACTCCTATGACTCAACTTATGGATAGTTATAACTCTTTATCCCAAGGACAAAGAGGAAATGTTTTAGATGCTGTAAAAGCAGGAGCTGACTATGAAGGCTATAGCGGCCTACTTGGAAAGTTTGCAAGTGAAGTTCAAGCTCTAATCCAGTAGTTTTAAAACAAGATAGCTTAAAAGCTCTGTAGACCTAGGTCTACAGAGCTTTTTTATCTTTAGAATTCCTTATATAAATTAGGCTAATATCTAGCTGCAAATCTTCTTTATTTGCCTTTTTAACTTGTTAAGCTAGAAAAACTTTGGGTATATAAAGAAAAGGAGGAATTTAAATGGAAAATATACTACAAACAACGCTCATACCCTTTGTAAAGGACTTGGCACTTGCTATAGTGGTACTAGTTGTTGGACTTTTTCTTATTGGTAAACTTGCAAAACTTGTAGGAAAAGAAGTTGAAAAATCCAAGATTGATAACACACTCAAATCCTTTATAGTTTCCCTTGTAAGTGGACTACTTAAGGTACTTTTAGCTATTAGTGTAGTAGGCATACTAGGAGTTGAAACATCTTCTTTTGTAGCTGTACTGGCTGCAGGAGGCTTTGCTATAGGTCTTGCCTTTCAAGGTGCTCTTTCAAACTTTGCAGGAGGAGTGCTTCTTCTTGTAGTTAGGCCTATAAGTGTAGGAGACTATATAGATGCTGATGGCTTTAGTGGAACTGTTGAAGCTATTCAAATCCTAAACACCATACTAAGAACTACTGATAACAAGGTTATCTATATTCCAAATGGCAACCTAGCAAACACAAATATAATAAACTATTCTGTAAAGGAAACCAGAAGGGCAGAGTGGATCTTTGGTGTAGGCTATGATGAGGATGTAGACAAGGTTAAAGATTTCTTAAAGGATATAATAAACTCCCACCCACTTGTCTTAAAAGACCCTGAGCCTTTTGTTAAAATGACTAACCACGGAGATAGCTCAGTAGATTTTAAAGTAAGAGCTTGGGCTAAGGCTGGAGACCTTTGGGACCTTCATTATGATGTACTTGAGATAGTTAAAAAGAGATTTGATAAAGAAAAAATAGAAATGCCATTTCCACAGATGGATCTTCATATGGAAGAGTAGGAAATGTAAAAAACATATGATTTATGCTTAAATATTCCTGTAAAATAAGATTTTCGGGAATATTTTTATTTTCTTTTACATATTTTATCCACCTTTAAATATTTGTAGATAGCTTGACTAACAAATTCATATTGTTTATAATTAACGCTATAATTAACGCTAGGGTACCAGGTACCTTCGCAGACTAAAGCGTAGACTGAAGAAAAGAACAAACTAGATCTCTCACAGGTAGAAATACTTGTGAGAGATTTTTTCATGAAAAAAGCTCAGTCGCAAGCGACCTCGCTAGGGTACCAAACCCCAGCCCTTGCTGGAAGCGAGAGGTCTAAAAAGATCAGACCTCTATCAACAGGATATTTATTAATAGCAGTTGTCAAGGGTAAATACACGAGCAGAACCAGCTCGCCCCTGACAACCAGGAAACTTTAATTAAAATAATATATGGGATTTTTTAAGTGACGAAAGGTGCGACACTTAGACTTGCAATTTATAAAATGTATCAATTAATACAATAATTATTGTGTTTTTGGTATAAATAGTGTATAATTTAAGTATACTAGTAGAAGGGAGAGACTAAAATTTGGGGGATATTCAAACAGAGCCAGGCAAACACACCGATTTTTCTTCAGAAGATATAAAAGAGTATCTTAGGAGGTTTAGAAAATTAATTATAGATGGAAAATATACGATTTCAAAAAATAAAAACAGAATGGAAAATATAGAATTTATAGAAGACTATAAAATTAACACTAAAAAAGAAAAAAGAATATTACTAGATTTACAGTTTGATGATTTTTGCTATAGTCGTATCCTTTCATAAAAGAAATAAACCAATAGAGTATTTGTTTAAATAAATAACTTGATAAAATTAGAATTAAATTAGTAATAACTAAAAGGAGGGGACCTAGATGTTGGGATTTTGTGAAAAATGTCGTGATATGGTTGAATACTATGTTAGAGAAAAAGTAATGACAAAAAACATCAAAGGTAAAGAAGTTAATTATAAAGGGAAAGTAGCATATTGTGATGAATGTAAGAGTGAAATCTTTGTAGCAGAAATTCGTGATTATAATTTAATGAAATTAGATGAAGCTTTTAGAGAAGAGGAGGATTTAATTACTGTTTCTGAAATAGAGCTTATATTAGAAAAATATGATATTGGTAAAAGACCTTTATCATTATTACTAGGATGGGGGGAATTAACACTTACTAGATATTTAGATGGAGATATTCCTACTAAACAATATTCGGACACATTAAAGGAGATTCTTAATAACCCTTATTATATGAAGGAGTTGCTTGAGAAAAATAAAGGTAAGATAAAAGATATTGCTTATAGGAAAACTAGTGTGGCAATAGCAGATGCTAAAGCGGATGGTCTCTTTAATATTGATTCTATAAATAAAATAGATAATATAGTTAAATATTTATTAGTAAACAGCTCAGATATAACCCCCTTACAGCAACAAGCTCAGTCGCAAGCTCCTTTGCTAGGGTACCAGGTACCTTCGCAGCCTTCAATGTCATCAGATAGATATTCAAGTACTTTAATTCAGAAATATGTTAGGAGGGAAATGCTTATGAATTCACCATTATTTGAAGAGTGGGTATCAGAAGAGAGAAAAGAAGCTGTTAGAGATACAAATAAGAAAAGGATTATTGAAACACTAGAATTGAAATTTGATTTTATCTCAAAAAATACTAGAGAGTATATTGAGAGTATAGAGGATGATAATATAATTAATAGATTGTTTGAAAAAGCTATTAAAACTGTAAGCGTTGAAGATTTTGAAAAACTCCTAGAAAAGGTTAAGAATTTGCAATAGTAAAAACAAGCTCCCACAAAGTTGTTAGATACGCCTAGCGACGGCTGCCATTTGCCTAAACAGTCGCCAGCGACATCGCTAGGGTACCAGGTACCTTCACAGACTACGAAGCCTTCATGTGGCTAGTCCTTTAGGGAAGCATAGACTGAATAAGGAAACAAACTAGATTCCTCACAGGATAATTCTTGTGAGGAGCTTTTTTATCTATTTTATCACAAAACTCAAGTTTTCTGACTAAAATAAGATATAATACTATTTAAAATAAGTAAATTTGTTTTTAAATAGTATATAGCTGTGATACAATAATTACAATTAGATATTTATAAG
>NZ_JBQDAA010000064.1:0-10971 GCF_052089545.1 Tissierella sp.
AATTGTTTTCTTTGGCTCCCTTAATTATTATCTTATCTTTTAACATTTTTTCACCTCTATAACATCTTCTTAAGTTCTATCATTTTATCTCTTATTTCTGCTGCCTTTTCAAAATCTAATTCTTCAGCTGATTTCATCATAGCATCTTCTAAACCTATTATCATAGATTCTATTTCATCCTTTGAAAAGCTATCATCATATTGTACATTTTCTTCTGCTACAATAGTAGCTTCTATTACATCACGTACAGCTTTATTTATTGTAGTAGGAGTTATATTGTGTTTTTCATTATATTCATTTTGGATACTTCTTCTTCTTTCAGTCTCAGATATAGCCTTTTGCATAGACTTTGTAATTCTATCTCCATACATTATTACTCTACCATTTACATTTCTAGCAGCTCTTCCTACTGTTTGTATTAAAGAAGTTTCTGAACGTAAAAATCCTTCCTTATCAGCATCAAGTATTGCTATAAGAGAAACTTCAGGAAGATCAAGGCCTTCTCTAAGAAGATTTATTCCTACTATTACGTCATATTTACCAAGCCTTAGATCTCTTATTATCTCCATTCTTTCCATAGTATCTACATCCGAATGAAGATAATTTACCTTTATACCTATTTCTTTAAAATATTTGGTTAGGTCTTCTGCCATTTTTTTAGTAAGAGTTGTAACAAGAGTTCTTTCACCTTTTTCTATAGTCTTTCTTACTTCTTCTACAAGATCATCAACCTGATGATTTATAGGTCTTATCTCTATTATAGGATCAAGTAAACCAGTAGGCCTTATTATTTGTTCTACAACCTGCTCAGTATGTGCTTTTTCATACTTACTTGGAGTTGCTGATACAAAGAGTATCTGATTTATAAGACTTTCAAACTCTGTAAACTTTAAAGGTCTATTGTCAAGTGCTGATGGAAGTCTAAAACCATATTCTACAAGATTTGTTTTTCTAGACTTATCTCCTTCATACATTGCTCCTATTTGAGGAATAGTAACATGTGACTCATCTGTTATCATTAAAAAATCATCTGGAAAATAATCAATCAAAGTATAAGGTCTACTTCCTGCTGGTCTTCCGCTTAAATGTCTAGAATAGTTTTCAATACCTGAACAAAATCCCATCTCATTCAACATTTCCATATCATATCTAGTCCTTTGTTCAAGTCTTTGTGCTTCAACAAGTTTATCTTGATCCCTTAACTCTTCCAGCCTTTCTTCCAGTTCTTTTTCTATACTAATAAGAGCTTTTTTTACCTTTTCTTCTGTAGTAGCATAGTGGGATGCTGGAAATATAGATACATGTTTTCTATAACCTATTATCTCCCCTGTTAAGTGATTTACTTCAACAATTCTCTCGATTTCATCTCCAAAGAATTCTATCCTAACTGTATTTTCACTAGATGCAGCTGGAAATATTTCAAGCACATCTCCCCTTACTCTGAAGGTACCTCTTACAAAATTTATATCATTTCTCATATATTGAATATCTATTAAATCTTTCATAACTTCATCTCTATCTTTTATCATGCCTGGTCTTAAAGATACCATTAAATTTTCATAATCTATAGGGTCTCCAAGTCCATATATACAAGATACAGATGCTACTATTATAACATCACGTCTCTCAAATAGTGCTGCTGTAGCAGAGTGACGCAATTTATCTATTTCATCGTTTATGGATGAATCTTTAGCTATATATGTGTCCGTGTGAGCTACATATGCCTCTGGTTGATAGTAGTCATAATAGCTGACAAAGTATTCTACTGCACTATTTGGAAAAAACTCCTTAAATTCACTTGCAAGTTGATATGCCAGAGTCTTATTATGAGCTATAACTAAAGTTGGTTTTTGAGTTCTTTCTATTATATTGGCCATAGTAAAAGTTTTTCCAGACCCTGTTACTCCAAGAAGTGTTTGATGTTTTAAATCCTTATTTATTCCATTTACTAATTTATTTATTGCCTTAGGCTGATCACCTGTAGGCTTAAAGCTTGAACTTATTTTAAATTCATTCATATTTTCACCTCATTTGAACATTTGTTCATTGCCTTATTATATAATATATCTCTTAAAAGTCAAAATAAATATTTAATTGTTGAGAAAAAATCTAATTTATTATAAAATGGTAGAAGGAGTGTGATTAAATGAAAACTTTTTTACGTATCCTCATCTTATTACAAATTGTTATTTTATTTATGGGATGTGAAAGTAAAGAGATAAGTCCTCTTTTATATAAAGATGAAACCGATTCTATATCTTCTAATGAAAACGCTGATAATTTAAATTATACTATAGATAAGATTACCCTATCTAAGAGTTATCAATCTGTAGAACCTAATATAGAGATATTAAAAAACGGAATAGATTCTAAGCTTCTTTTGTCCCTAGGAATAGTTGAATCATCCGGAATCAATATAGAAAAAATTGAAAAAGATAATAGAGATGTAAATATCTTTGTGCAAAACCAAACAAAAAATGAAAAAGCAGAATTAGTTGTTCCTCAAATAATGATAAAATTTAAAGATTTATCAAAAAAGGATCTTGAAAACTTAAATTTTAAAATAGTAAATAGAAATTATGAACCTATTAAAACTAGTATCGATATTGATGAAGCTATAAGTAAGATTAAATCCTCTCTAAAAATTGCAACTTCAACCTTCCCTAGTTCAAAACTTAAACAAGAAAATGGGAAAATGTTTTTAGATTTAGATTTTACTAATGTTGTTGACTTAGCAAATAAGGAAAACCCAATTATAAATTTAAATGTTTTAATAGATTTAATTGATGGAGAAATAGTAAAATCAGATAAAAAATCTGTTTCTTCTCTTATAGATGAAGGCGATATATTAGAGTATGTCCAAAATAAATATTTATTATATGTAAAAGAAATAGACGCAAAAAATGATATTAACTATGAGCTTTGGATGCATGATATAGAAAAAAATACTGAAGATAAAATATATACCTCTAAGTATAAAATCTGTTCATTAAAGTTCAATGATAATAATGATAAAGCCCTTTTAATAGAGTCTTCAGGTGACTATAGTGAACTTTATATTTTAGAACTTAAAGATTTAAAAGTTTTTAAAACTAAATTAGATAAAAGTATAAATCCATCTGAAGCTATTTGGAAAGATAAGGACATAGTATTAATAGATAAGGAAGATGATATAGCAAAACTTTATAGCTACAATACATCAAATGATAATTTAAAATTTCTTTCTAGAATGGATAAAGATATAAAGCAGATACAATACTTAAATGAAAACTTTTTATTTTCAATTGAAAATGAGAGTGATAAAAACGTCTATCTAACAAAAGATTTCAAAGAAAAGATACTAGTTGATTCTGGTAAAAATCCTTTATTTATAGATGATCAAACTATTGGATACTTAAAAAATAATAGTGCAGATGAAAATGTATTATGGTTCTACAATTTAAAAGACGAAACTATAAAAAGTTATAGTGATATTAATGTACAAGACTATTTTACATGGAAAAATAATATAGCTATTATAGAAAAAACTCAAATTGGTTCTGATAATCCGCTATATATATATAATTTAGAAAAAGAAGAGGTAGAATTCCTTACTTCTATAAAAAGCAATAAGATCTTTTTAAATACAGAAAAAAATATATTATATATAAATTCTTCAATAGATCTTGGAGAAGATAAAACCTCTGTCATATCTTACTTAAATTTAGAAAACAAAAAAATTCCTTAGGATATCTTAATTCCTAAGGAGTTTTTCTTACCTCTATATTTTTTCTTTACAAGACCTTTTTTATGATTAAAATACTCTATTTTAACCTTATTAAAACTTTTTTGCGATAATTCTATAAAATCTTTACTATTTTTTACATGGTAGTGATTTATTCTAACTATTATATCTCCTGTTTTAAGTCCAAGTTCCTTGCCAATACCTTTAGAATTTATCCCTGTAACATTAACACCTTTTATTATAGATTTTAATGAGTTTAAGTTTGATCTTTCCCTATATATATTGATAAATATTATTAATTCATGTGCTAGAAGTGAAAAAATAGGTGCTATAAACTTATAGGGACTTATCATAGTTATAGTAAACAAAATAGAACTATACAGCAGTAGCATCAGCGATGTCTCTAAAGTCTTTTTTCTAGGAAATCTTCCTATAGTAAAGTCTCCATAACTTAATATAGCAAATAGTAAAAATGGTTTAATCATAGTATCACCTATAAAAACAACAAAGGGTATAGGCCAAAATCTATTGAATTCATATCCATCTTTTATTTGTCCTTTTATATTAAAAATATTAAACATTTTTTGGCTACTTCCATTTATAAGTATTAGAACTCCTTCTACAGCATGAAGTAGTGATATTACTATCATAAGTTCAGTTATATTAATCTTTGGATAGTGAAACACTAAACTCATAAGTGATAACAAACTTCCACCATATGAAAAACAAATAAATCTTGAATCTATTATAGAAAGCAGTAGAGAAGTAATTAGGATATAAATATACTCTAAAGGAATTATATATATTTTAAGATATATAAGAGCTACTGTAACTATCATACCTCCTACTATTCCATAAAGTATGGAAATAATTGTAGCCTTTAAAGGTACTTCTGTTTTTTTATAATATTGGAAATATATTATAAAAAATATAAATATAAAAAAAGGAGACGCCAGTCCTTTTAGTATGTCAAAGATAGTAAATAAAACTATCCTATACAGCCCGTACATATAAGCTTCCCCTTTTTTATAAATCAATATTTTTCTATTTTATTTTATTTTTTATGACTTCAAGCCCTTTTTGAAGTTGACTATCTTCTTTCAGGTTTTCTACTCCTATAGTTTTTATATCTTCTGGAAGTTCTACAACTATATCTGGCTCTATACCTACTCCATGTATGTTGGTTCCATTTGGAGTAAAATATTCTGACACTGTAAGCTTAATTGCTGAACCATCTTTAGTAGGTAGCGGACTTATTCTTTGAACTATTCCTTTTCCAAATGTTTTAGTTCCTATGAGCTCGCCTCTATCATAATCTTTTATTGCACCCGAAAGTATTTCTGAAGCACTTGCACTTCCACCATTTACTAATACGACTAATGGAATGTCTATTTTAGATGCCTTAGACACATATTCTTCCTTTTCACCCTCCCTAGTCTCAGTATAAACTATTGTGCCTTCTCCTAGAAGTTCATCTGCAATATCTGCAGTTACATCTAGAAGTCCACCAGGGTTATTCCTTAAATCAATTATGAGGCCTTCCACATTTTTATTTTCTAACTTTTTCAAATCTTTCATGAAATCTTTATAAGTTAATTCATCAAAAGAAGTTATATTTATATAACCAATCTTATCATCTATCACACTTGAATTTACAGTTACAAGTCTTATCTTCTCCCTAGTTATTTTTACATCAAATGTCTCACTAGTTCCATCCTTATCCCTTCTTAAAATAGTTAATGTAACTTTTGTCCTAGGCTTTCCTTTCATTACACTTACTGCCTTATCCATATCCTCTGCCATAAACTCTTTTCCATCTACTGCTATTATTTTATCCTCAGGTTTAAGTCCTGCCTTTTCACCAGGAGTATCTTTTATAGGAGACACAACCGTTATAAGATTGTCTTCTCCAGGAGTTACTATTACTCCTATACCTCCATATTCACCAGATGTCTCTTGAGTGAGATCTTCAAACTCATCTGCAGTTAAATATTGGGAGTAGGGATCTTCTAAAGATGCTACCAATCCTTTTAGTTGGCCTTCTATAAGCCTTTCTTCATCTACATCTTTTAAATAGTTTTCTTTTATAAATCCCTCTACTAGCTGCACTTTAGAAAATTCATCTGCTGTTGATTTTAAATATTCATATTCAGTCTTAGGAAGCACTACTTTTGAATCAAACTGTAAACTAAGTGTGTTACTTAAACCAAATGTTAGTAAATTTGTTAATATAAGAATTACTACAAAAAATATTATCCTTTTCCTACTTGACATTTACTTCACCTCTAATTTTATGCTTATAAGTTATATTATTGTATTTTCTTGTATATTATACCACATAACTTATTTTCTATATAAAAAAAAGGGGGACTATTTCCCCCTTTCTTACTATAATATTTTTATCTTACCCATGGTAATGGATCTATATATTTACCATTTTTTCTAACCTCAAAGTGAGAATGTGGTCCTGTAGAGTTACCAGTACTGCCCACTCTTGCAATTACTGTACCCTTTCCTACAGATTGTCCTTTTCTTGCAACTGTTGAAGAGTTATGAGCGTAAAGTGTAACTATACCGCCCCCGTGGTCTATCATAACTACATTACCATAGCTACCAAGCCATCCACTATGTATAACTGTACCACTTGATGCAGCTACTACACTTGATCCTGATGGTGCTGGTATATCGATACCTGTGTGCATTTTCTTAGTATGGAATATAGGATGGATTCTATAACCAAAGTATGAACTTACTCTTCCATGACCTGGTATAGGCCATGTCATTCTACCACTTGTGGGAGTGCTAGAAGTTGAACCAGAACTACTGCTTCCTGAACTAGCTCCTGAGTTTCCAGAGCTGCCCTGATTGCTAGGTTTTTGCTGTTTAGCTGCTTCTTTAGCTCTTTGTTCCTCTTGTAATTTAACTATTTTATCTTCGATTTCCACTGCAAAATTGTTTAATTTATCATATTCTTTTTCAAAACTATCTACATCTTTTTGAAGTTTTGTCATAAGAACTTTTTTTGATCTAGTAGCTGTTTCTAAATCTTTCTTACGTGATTTAAGTTTTGTTTTTGCTGCTGCAAGTGAAGCTCTTTGAGATTCTAATTCTTTTTTATTTTCTTCTATAATATCTTTTTGTTCTTTCATAACCTTGAGTAATTCTTTATCTTGTTCCGCTATAGCTTGTACCATATCTTTTCTAGAAAAGAAATCTTTTATATCCTTTGAAGTAAGTAAAAGCTCTAGATATCCTGCGTTTCCATTCATATACATAACTCTTATTCTTGATTCAAAGTTTTCTTGTTTTTCTTCTAGTTCTTTTTCTGCTCTTTTTAATTCTTTCTCATTTTCCGATATATTTTTACTTATTTCTGATATTTCATCTTCTACTTTTACAAGCTCTATAGAAGCACTATTCATTTTCTTATCTAATTCATCTATCTGTTGTTCAACACTTTTTGATTCGTTTTGAGCTTTTTTAAGTTTTTTCTGTGTTGTACTTAATTGATTTTTAATTTTATTTTGTTCATTTTTTAAATCCTTTGTCTTGTCAGCAAAACTTACACTTCCTAAAGATAGTGTTAAAGATACAAGTAATACTGCCGAGATTTTTCTAACATTTTTTTCTAGCATGTTCTCCCCCTTAAACATTTAAATATCTTCTCATCGATACCATACTTCCTAGTGCACCTATTCCTGAACCTATAGCTATAAACATAATAGAAACATCTTTTAATATAGCCTCCGGTGGTACAAGTATTACACTAAATAATACGTATAGTTTTTCATTTATTGAATCAAATAAATATTCATATCCAAAATATACTATCAATATAGATATGAGTGCAGCGAAAACTCCAAACAATATACCTTCTAGCACAAATGGTGTTTTTATATAGGAATTTGTAGCTCCAATATATTTCATTATACTTATTTCTCTTTTTCTAGATAAAACCGTTAATTTTATAGTATTTGAAATTATGAATACAGATATGGCAATAAGTACTCCTATTACTATAATTCCACCAAGCCTTATATAGCTTGCTAGTGTTGTTAGTTTATCTATTATTTCCTTGTGATATTTTATGTTTTCTACTCCTTCGATACTATTTATCGATTGAACTATTCCTTCTGTGTCTTGTATATCCTTTGATTTTATTATATATGAATCAGGCAAAGTATCTTTGCTTATACCTTCTAATAAATATGCTTCTTCTCCCCACTGTTCTTTCATTGTGTCAATTGCATCTTCCTGGGATATATACTCTATAGAAGTTATTTTTTCTTCATTTTTCGCAAAATCTTCTATGGCCTGTTTACTTTCATCAGTAATATCTTTTGCTAAAAATATTTCAATTTCATCAAATCTATTTTGAACATCTACAACTAAAGAGTTAATACTCATGATAAGTATCAAAACAAATCCAAGTATTATGAGTACAGCAGAAATAGAGGATATAGAGGCAAGACCCATACCACGATTTCTCCACATACTTTTAAAACTTTGTTTAAAAGTATTTTGCATTATCCTAAACTTATTCATCGTACCCCCCTCTTTTTTGATCTCTTATAATTACTCCATTTTTTAATTGTATAACCCTACGCCTTAAGCTGTCAACTATTTCTTTTGCATGAGTTGCCATTATAACAGTTGTTCCCCTAGTATTTATATCATTTAATATTTTCATTATTTGTAAAGAGTTGTCAGGATCTAAGTTTCCAGTTGGTTCATCTGCTAAAAGTATTGGTGGATTGTTTACTATAGATCTAGCTATAGATACTCTTTGTTGCTCCCCTCCTGAAAGCTGATCTGGAAAACTTGATGCCTTTCTTCCTAGGTCTACTCTATTTAAGACTATTGGAACTCTTCTTCTAATTTCTTTGGGATCAGATCCTAAGATTTCCATTGCAAATGCAATATTTTCATAGACTGTTTTATTATGTAAAAGTCTAAAATCTTGAAACACTACCCCAAGATTTCGCCTAATATATGGAATACGCCTATTGCTTACATTCGTTATATTGATATTATTTAAGTATATCTCTCCACTAGTTGGCACTTCTTCTTTTAGTAAAATTTTAACTAATGTTGATTTTCCTGCACCACTTTCTCCAACTATATATACAAATTCACCTTTTTTTATATGCAAGTTTATATCTGAAAGAGCTTTAACTCCACTTTTATATTCTTTATTTAAATTTACTACTTTTATCATTGTTTCACCTCACTACTCGAGTTTAAGCTGTAGTTATTATTTTTTATAGCTTGATATATCTTCTAATACATTATAGTATATATTAAAGAATAAAGAAACAGTTTGAGGTGATTTAATTGAAAAAAAAGTTAATCAGAGAAAAAATGTTAAAAAAACGTAAAAAATTATCTAAAGAAAGCAGAGATATCCATAGTCAAATAATAATGGATAAGCTACTAAGTTCAAGTTACTATGCAAATTCAAAGACAATTATGTGTTTTATTAGTTTTTCCGATGAAGTTAATACCCATAATTTCATAAAAAAAGCTATTGATGATGGTAAAAGAATTGTAGTTCCAATCACATTTCCAGAAAATAAAGAACTTAAACCATCTATTCTTAAAGATTTCAAAGAGTTAGAACCAGGTTTTTATAATATACTAACTCCAAAAGAAGAATTTAAAAGATTTATTGATCCACAAGAAATAGATTTAGTAATTGTGCCAGGTGTAGCTTTTAAAAAAGATGGATATAGAGTGGGATATGGCGGGGGATATTATGATAGATTCCTATCTAAGATACAAAATACTCCTACTATCGCTATTGGCTTCGATATTCAGGTAGTTGAAGACCTTCCAATAGATAGCTTTGACATACCAGTTGATTATATATATACAGAAAAAAATATAATTAATTGTAATGTCTAATTTATATTTTCAGCATTTTTGTGATATAATATGAAAGTATATTAATATAAGTACGGGGGGAAATAAAATGAGTAGATCTGTAGGTACTACAGCAAGGGGAATTAGAACTCCTATTATTAAAGAAGGAAACGACCTTATAAATATAGTGGTAGATTCTCTGATGGAAGCTGCTAAAAATGAAAACTTTAAATTTAAAGACAAAGACGTGGTTGGTATTACTGAATCTTTAGTAGCTAGAGCCCAAGGAAATTATGCCACTGCTGAAGATATAGCAAAAGATATAAATGATAAATTTCCAGAGGATATAGGTCTTGTTTTTCCTATATTGAGTAGAAATAGATTTTCTATCATACTAAAGGGGATTTCTTTAAGTGGGAAAAAGGTTCACCTTCTTTTAAGTTATCCTTCTGATGAGGTAGGAAACCATCTTATGGATATAGGAAAAATGGATGATTTAGGTATAAATCCATATTCTGATCTTTTAACTGAAAAGAAATATAGGGAACTTTTTGGAGAAAAAGTAAGTCACAGGTTTACAGGAATAGATTATGTGAGCCTTTACAAAGAAATGGCAAATAATAATATAGATATATATCTTTCAAACGATCCTAAAGACATATTAAATTATACACAAGATATATTAGTAGCCAATGTTCACGACAGAAAGAAAACAGAAAAAACATTAAAAGATGCTGGTGCTAATCTAGTTCTCGGACTAGATGATATATTAAACTCATCTATAAATGGTAGCGGATACAACGATGAGTATGGGCTTTTAGGTTCTAATCTAGCTTCTGATCATGAGATAAAACTATTTCCTAGAGATAGTCAATATTATGTGGAAGAAATTCAAAAGCTACTTATAGAAAAAACAGGTAAAAACATAGAAGTTATGGTCTATGGAGATGGAGCATTTAAAGACCCTGTGGGAAAGATTTGGGAGCTTGCTGACCCTGTTGTATCACCCGGCTATACAAAAGGGCTTGAAGGGACTCCTAGCGAGCTTAAACTTAAGTATATAGTAGATACTGAACTAGGTGATTTAAATGGTGATGAAGTATTGAGTGCAGTAAAAAATAAAATCTATAGTAAAGATATAGATCTTTTAGCAAATGCCGAGTCACTTGGTACTACACCAAGACAAATTACTGATCTTCTAGGTAGTTTATGTGATCTCACTAGCGGTAGTGGAGATAAAGGAACGCCTGTAGTACTTGTGCAAGGTTATTTTGATAACTTAGCTAGCGAATAAATAAAAAGGGGCTGTTTCAAAATGAATAGTTCCCCCAAAAAAAACAGGTCAAAGAGCGCTAGCTCTAAGACCTGTTTTTTAGTATAATTAA
>NZ_JBQDAA010000064.1:10981-11145 GCF_052089545.1 Tissierella sp.
GTAGATAATCTAATTTTAATTAATTAGACTGTCTACTTTGGAAGTATCATATCACTCTAAGACCTGTTTTTTAGTATAATTAATTTACCATGAAAAACTATACTAAAGTTAATCATAAATCAAAAATCAAAAAAATGCAACTAAGTTTTAATTTTGATTTGGCT
>NZ_JBQDAA010000065.1:0-10729 GCF_052089545.1 Tissierella sp.
ATTTAAATGAACATCTACACGAAATACCAGAAGAAGGAATGACAAGAGTGAGTGCTACAAATGAAGCATATAAAAAATTAGGAGCTACACTTACATTTGATTGTACTCCATATTTACAACAAAATGTTCCAGCTTTTGGAGAAGTAATAGGATTTTCAGAGTCAAGTGCAACTCCTTATGTAAACTCAGTTATAGGTGCAAGAAGTAATAGGGAATCTTCTCAAAGTGCTCTTTGTGCAGCAATAACTGGACTAGTACCTAGATATGGACTGTTACTGGACGAAAATAGAAAGGCAGAAATACTTGTTGAGGTTCAAGCTGATATTAAAACAGATTTTGATTGGCAATTATTAGGATGGTGCTATCCTGAGAAATATAAAGGATTAGAAATACCAGTATTTACTGGAATAGAAGAAAGACCTACTCCAGCAGGATTTATGAACTTTGGAGCTCAATTAAACACATCAGGTGCAGTATCAATGTTTCATATAGTAGGAATAACCCCTGAAGCAAAAACTTTAGAAGATGCATTAGGCCAAAATGAAATAAAGAAAAAGATAGTAATAACTCAAGAAGATATAGAAAATACTAGAAAAAGACTATGTAGAGAACCTGGTAAGATAGATTTTGCAATGTTTGGATGTCCACATCTTAACCTTGATCAAGTTGTAACTATAGCTAACACATGTCAAGGAAGAAAGTTTGCTGTAGATACTTGGATATTAACTAGTTCACTAACTAAAGAACTTGCAGAAAGATCAGGACATTTAGCTATTATTCAAAGAGCAGGAGGACATATAATAGCAGATACATGTATAGATGTTCCACCATGCTGGAAACCTTATTATGGACTTAAAGCAGTTACAGATTCTCCAAAGTGTGCATATTACAATGAAATAAGAGGGATTAAGTTTAAAATAAGACCTTTGGAAGATGCAATAGAAGCAGCTATTATAGGGGAGGTATTAGAATAATGAGTAAAACATATAAGTGTAGAAAAATATCTAAAGGAAGAGCAGAAGCAGAAGTGGTAGTATCAAAAGATGCATTATGTTTTTACCTAGTAGAACCAGAAACAGGAGTAGTAGTAGAAGATAATCATGATGCTAAAGGCAAGGATATTTCTGGCAAAATACTCATGATGCCTTCCGGAAAAGGTAGTTCAGTAGTTCAAGCTGATGGTATATATAAATTAGAAATGTATGATAAGGCTCCAGCAGGATTAATTATTGAGCATGCCGATCCAGTTTTAGTATCAAGTGTAATTATTATGGAGGTACCTATGGTCCATAAAGTAGATAAGGAATTTTATGAGGACATAAAAGAAGGCGATAGAATAATAATGGATGCAGATGAGGGCTTGATTACTATACTATAGTTCAATAAAATTTGTTACTAGCAAACCATTTTAGGGGGGTAAAATATGAAAAAAATTATAAGTTTATTATTAGTAATGGTACTAATATTATCAGTAGGTTGTGGCAAAGATTCTAGTGAAAAAACTTCCAAAGAAGAAGGTGGAGGTGAGGAATCGGGTGATGCTATAGTAATAAAATATGGCTTAATATCACCAGAATCTCACTCTTCTACAAAAGCAGCAATAAAATTTGGAGACTATATTGAAAAGGAATCAAATGGAGAGTTAAAGTTAGAAGTTTATCCAAATGCTTTATTAGGTGGCGATGTTGAGATGAGTGAAGCAGTTGCCTTAGGTAGTCTTCATATGGCCTTACCTTCAACATCCACACTAGTTATGTATTCCCCTGAGTTTGGAGCTTTAGATTTACCTTTTATTTTTGAGGATGAGGATAATGCGTTTGAAGCTCTCGAAGGAGAAGTAGGAGAATATTTAAATGAAAAATTGGAAAATGTCGGAATAAAAAATTTAGCATACAACTCTAATGGAACAAGAAGTATAACAAATAATGTGAAAGCAATAGAAGAGCCGGCAGATTTAGAAGGTGTAAAAATGAGGGTTATGGAAAGTCCAGTATTTATAGATATGTTTACATATCTAGGAACTAATCCAACACCTATAAGTTTTGGAGAATTATTTACAGCACTACAACAAAAGACCGTAGATGGACAAGAAAATGCTCCAACACTAATATATGATTCTAAATTTCAAGAAGTTCAAGAGTTTTTCAGTGAAACCAATCATGTATATAGTTTTGCGGCAAATATTATAAATCAAGATTTTTATGAAGGCTTATCTGATGAACACAAAAACATTCTTAATGAAGGGGCAGAAAAATGGCTTAAAGAATGGCAGATAGAAGAAGAAACTAATAGTCAACAAGAATATATTGAAAAGCTAGAATCAGAAGGGATGAAAGTAAATAAAATAACTCCTGAAAATCATGAAAAGTTCATTAAAGCAGTTTCCCCTATGTATGATAAATATGAAAAGGAAATGGGAGCAGAAATATTTGAACTTCTAGACAAATATAAATAAAACTATTAATTAAATATTTAGTAAATAACTTTTAATCCTATGATTATATAGTATTAGACAATTTAAAAATTGAATAATTTATAATCATAGGATAATTTTATTCTATGGGGTGAAAAAATGAAAAAAACTTTAAAAAAATTGCTAATATTTATAATAAAATTGAAGAATATGCTTTAGTCTATAGTTTAGCTTTTACTGTAATATTAGTATTTATTCAAGTGGTTATGAGATATGGTTTTAATAGTTCTATATCATGGAGTGAGGAATTAGCAAGATATATGTTTATTTGGCAGGTATGGCTAGGTGTGAGTTTAGCGTTTAGAACTAATCAACATATATCAGTAGACATGCTACTAGATAGATTAGTAGGTAGACCTAAGATAGTATTGTTATTGTTTAGAAACATTATAACTTTGGGATTTAATATATTTTTAGTGACCCACGGATTTCAATTGGTTCTTAAAATGATAGAAAGAGGAGTAGTGTCCTCTGGTATGGGTTTACCCTTATCCATAGTATATATGAGTGTTCCCATAACTGCCTGCGTTGTTTTACTTAGATTAGCAGGAAATATATTTACTGGAGTAAGATCATTTATTAATTATGAAGGGAGTGAATTATAATGGCAGCAACGGGATTTTTATTTGGTTCTTTCTTTATATTGTTATTCTTGGCTGTTCCTATAGGATATTCAATAGGTATAGCAACACTAATAACTATGATGGGATTTTCAGATATACCTTTAATAATGATAAGCCAAAATGCTATTTCAGGTGTAGATTCATTTCCTTTGATGGCAATACCTTTTTTTATACTAGCCGGCAACCTTATGAGTTCTGGAGGGGTAGCAAAGAGATTAATCGACTTTTTTAATACCTTATTGAGAAAAAGAACTGGAGCCCTTGGAATAGTTACCATTATAGCATGTATGTTTTTTGCAGCAATATCTGGTTCAGCTATGGCTACAACAGCTGCAATAGGAGGATTCATGATTCCTGAGATGGAAAAGAAAGGTTATCCTAGATCATATGCTGCAGCATTAGCCGCAGTTTCTGGGACCATTGGAGTAATCATACCTCCAAGTATTCCTTTTGTATTATATGGTGTTGTAACAAATACTTCTATTGGTGATATATTTATAGCAGGTTTGGTTCCAGGTATTTCTATGGGGCTGGCTCTTATAATTGTAAACTATCTTACATCTAAAAAGCTGGGTATTGAAGGAGATAAAAATGCAGAAAGATTGGAATTCTCAGAGCTTTGGAAATCCTTTAAAGAGGCATTCTGGGCAATATTAACTCCTGTTATAATACTTGGAGGAATTTATGGAGGTATATTTACACCTACTGAAGCGGCTGTAATATCAGCAGTTTACGCAACAGTAGTGAGTTTATATATATATAAAGAAATGGATTTGAAAGATGTATATAATGCCTTATTTAAGAGTATGGAGATAAATGGTGCCACTGTATTTATGGTTGGATTCTCAGCAGTTTTTGCTTCCTATTTAACAATGGAACAGATTCCTATGAAACTTGCTGCAGCAATGCTGGGAATTACTTCAAATAAAATTTTATTATTAATATTAATAAATTTATTCTTACTAGTAATAGGATGCTTTATAGATAACATTCCTGCAACAATTATATTAGGTCCTATATTATTACCTATTGTTTCAAAATTAGGTATGTCACCAGTACAATTTGGTGTAATGTTAACTATGAACTTAGCTATAGGCTTTGTAACACCACCTTATGGTATAAACTTGTTTGTAGCCCAAGCTGTCGCCGGGGTCAAAATGGATAAAATGTTAAAGTATCTTAAGTATTTATTACTCGCTTTAGGAATTGTCCTTCTTCTGACTACTTATTTTGAACCATTGACTATGCTTTTAGTAGATATTATAAAAAAATAAAGTTTAGGGAGAGATTTATATGCCAATATTATTAGAAGAAGATTACAATATGAAACTTCCAAATATGCATAAAGTAAGGCAAAGTTTTAAAAAGGATAAAATTGATGATATAGAAAAAACTATAAATGAAGAATTTGAAAAAGAATCTATCCTATCTACTATAAAACCAGGACAAAAAGTAGCTGTAGCTGTAGGTAGCAGGGGTATAAGAAACCTTAAAAAAATAGTTAAACTTACTATAGATAAAATAAAATCATTAGGAGCCGAACCTTTTATAATATCAGCTATGGGAAGTCATGGAGGGGGATCTGAAGAAGGACAAAGAGAAGTTTTATATGGATATGGAATCACTGAAGAATATATTATATTGTCTGTATACAGGTTTTATTACACCAATATTATAATTTATTAAAAATTCTAAAAATATAAGACTATATCCTACAAGTTTTTTAATATTAAATTGTGCTAAATGAAAAAATATAAAAAAATAAAATGGGTCTATCATAAATATTTATGATAGACCCATTTTTATCAAACTTTAGTATTTATATTCCTTATCTAAATCTTACTTGTCCATTTTCTATAGAATCTATAATAGTTAAAGATTCTAACTTTATGCCATTTTTTCTTAAAGTTTTTCCTCCAGCTTGAAAGCCTTTTTCTATTGCTACCCCTACTCCTATAAGATTTGCTTGTCCCTTATTCACTATATCAATTAGACTTTCTACAGCTTTACCATTAGCTAGAAAGTCATCTATGATTAATATGTTTTTATCCTTTTTTAAATATCTTTTTGACACCATAACCTTATATGTTCTTCCTTTTGTATATGAATATACTTCACTTTCATACTTGTCACTATCTAAGTTTTTAGATTCTGTTTTTCTTGCAAATACCATAGGAACCTTAAAATATTGGGCTACTATACAAGCTATAGCTATACCTGAAACTTCTGCTGTAAGTATCTTATCTATTTTTTCATCTTTAAATCTTTCCTTAAATTCTTTTCCCATTTCGTTTAAGAGGTCAATATCTACCTGATGATTTAAGAAACTATCAACTTTTACTACTTGACCATCTAAAACCTTAGCATCTTCTTTTATTCTTTCTTTTAATATATCCATATTTCACATCCTTATATTTTCTTATATTTTTTCATCATCATAAAAGTCTAAAAATGAATGTTTTTCTCCATCTTCTTCAAACCCTAATATACCATCAATATTAACATTTTCTGCTGCTTTAAATATAGACTTATCAACATTATCAAAAGTCTTTTTTAAGTTTTCTATAAGTTCTTTTATCTCAAACCTTTTATTTCCTATCTTTTTAGCTGCTACCATACATGCACAGTTTAAAGGCATTATACCGCTATTTTTAATAAATCTTATTATATAGTCTTCTTCTATTAAATAAAGTGGTCTTATAAGTTCCATATTTTCAAAGTTTTTAGCCTTTAATTTAGGCATCATGGTTTTAAAATTTGCTGAACAAAGTACATTTAACATAGTTGTTTCTATAACATCGTTAAAATGGTGACCTAGCGCTAGTTTATTACAGCCAAGCTCTTCAGCCTTACTATATAAAGACCCTCTTCTCATTCTTGCACACATATAGCAAGGATAGTCCCCTGCTATTCTATTTGCTACCTCAAAGACATCTGCATCATATATTTTAACTGGTATTTCTAGATGCTCACAGTTTTCTTCTAATAAGCTTCTAATCTCTGGATGGTAGCCTGGATCCATAGCTATAAATTCTAGTTCAAAGTTTTTCTTTCCATATCTATATAGCTCTTGAAAAAGCTTTGCTAGAAGAAGACTATCTTTACCACCAGATATAGCCACAGCTATCTTATCTCCATCTTCTATAAGCTTATATTCTTTTATGGCCCTTATGAACTTAGCCCAAATATGTTTCCTGTATGTTTTTATAATACTTCTTTCTATTTTATCTAAAGGCTTTTTATCATTAAGTGGCATTATAGTGTCACATGATAGTTTAGCATCTTTTGAATCTTTTTTATCCAAAATAAATCACTCCTATATTTCTTGTAAATAATTGATTTTTCTTTATTTCAATCTTATCTTATCATTACAGTCTATAATAAAATAATCACATACACAACTATTAAAAATTTTATTTTGCAAGACACTCCTTTATATAGTATAATACTTACTTGTGAAGAAAAATTTAAATCAAATTTTAATATAAATATAGAGGGGATTTTTTAATGAAACTTGGAATCGTAGGTTTACCAAATGTAGGAAAAAGTACACTTTTTAATGCTATAACTAAAGCAGGAGCTGAGTCTGCAAACTACCCATTTTGTACAATAGAACCAAACGTTGGAATGGTGTCTGTACCAGATGAAAGACTTGATAGGTTAGCTGAAGTTTATCCATCTAAAAAAACTATACCAACTGCTATAGAATTTTATGATATAGCTGGACTTGTAGAAGGTGCAAGTACAGGAGAAGGCCTTGGAAACAAGTTCTTATCCCATATAAGAGAAGTAGAAGCTATAGTTCACGTTGTAAGATGTTTTGAAAATGATGATATAGTTCACGTAAATGCAGAAATAGATCCTGTAAGTGATATTGAAATCATAAACTTAGAACTTATGCTTTCAGATATTGAAGTTTTACAAAAGAGACTTGCAAATGCACAAAGAGCTGTAAAGAGTGATAAGTCATTAGCCCCAGAAATTAAATTAATAGAAAGAGCACTAGAATCTTTAGAAGCTGAAACTTCTGTAAGAAACTTAGATCTTTCTGATGATGAAAAGAAAATACTTAAAAGCTTAAATCTTATAAGTGCAAAACCTGTTATATATGTAGCAAATGTATCTGAGGACGACTTATTAGATGAAGAAAATAATAAATATGTTAAAGCAGTAAAAGATTTTGCAAGTACAGAACATGCAGAAGTAATAACTGTAAGTGCTCAAATAGAACAAGAAATAGCAGAGCTTTCCGATGACGAAAAGAAAGAGTTTTTAGAAGATTTAGGACTTGAACATTCTGGTCTTGATAAACTTGTAAAAGCAAGTTATAAATTATTAGGACTTATGAGCTTCTTAACAGCAGGACCTATGGAAGCAAGAGCATGGACTATAAAAACAGGTACACCGGCACCAGAAGCTGCTGCAAAAATCCACACAGATATACAAAGAGGATTTATAAAAGCTGAGGTTATATCCTTTGATGATCTTATGGAGTCTGGAAATATGGTAGTTGCTAAAGAAAAAGGCCTTGTTAGAATTGAAGGAAAAGACTATATCATGCAAGATGGGGATGTAGTATTATTTAGATTTAATGTATAAAGCTTTCTTGAAAATTCAATAAAAATTTAAGATTAAAAGCATCTCTAAATTAATTTAGAGATGCTTTTTTAGATTTGTCATAATTCGTATTATCTGAAACTTAATTTTTTAAATTACAGATTATTTAGCGGCACACTTTATAAAGAATACGTCTCTGTCATTCTGAGGAGCATAGCGATGAAGAATCTTTGTTTTGACCCTAAACCATAGATTCTTCGCGATGCTCAGAATGACAAACCTACTAGAGGATAAAAGAAATATTGAAAATAAGGAGTGACTTATGAAAGGTGCTTTTCCTTTCATGGAACGACGTTTTTCAATATTTCTTGAACCATGCTTAGATTCTTCTCAAGCTCAGAATGACAGCTTCACACTTTACTACTAATACGAATCAGAAACTTATTTCCAGATCTAAGAAATTAATAAAATAAGCACTAACTTATGAAAGGCACTTTTCCTTTCATGGAAGTACGTTTTTCAAAATTCATTGAACACAGTTTTAATTCCTAAAAACCTAATAATCCATCTTAATGTTTATTGGTTGTGACCGGTTTTGTCTGACACAACTTTTATATTAAATAACTTAAACACTAACTGAAAAATAAGAATTATTGCTAAAAATACAGCAACTAAAATTAGTCTATATATTAATTCCTGAATTAAAAATATTAATATTACACCCATTATAAATCCTATAGGTAGACTTAAAGAATCCATCTTTCGATAAAAAGCCGTTGATGTTATCTCAATTACATCTCCATCTTTAACTAGTATTTGCTTGCTCTTATTTATAAATTGTGTTACTTGTAAATTAGATTGACCTTCAGGAATTTCCAATTCTATTTGTTGTTTTGCTTTAATACTTCCTACTCTTTTCCCATTCAATTTTATTTGAATTTTTGAAGCCACACCAAGCCATCCAGTATTTCGTTTAATAGTAATTGACACATTATCATCTCCTTTTTGAAAAGTTTCTTTTAAGTTACGCACTTTACTATTGATGTTCACTAACTTATTTTCTATTATATATCAAGGTCAAAATATTTACTTCTGACTTAATATTTTGAATTTTGCTTAATTTACAATATATACAACTCACTAAAATAAATTCACGCCTGAAACATCTGATTTAAATCCTAAAATAATTCTCTTATAAAAATAACAGGTCCAAATATATAGGAAATTAATACTATGGTCTGGGGTATAATCAGAAGATCTATAATTGTATTTTCATTGTTTTCAACCCAGGCACTTACTTTATTATGTGCGTATGCAAAGGATATTGTAGCCAATACAAAATATATACTTATCAATATATATGGCCATTTAAAAGGATCTCTTTTAAAATGTTCAGTCATTAACATATAATAACCGAAATATAAAAATGCACCAATAAGCAAGCCCATTATAATTTGGAAAGAATCAATCTTTTTTTGCTCATTCATTTTCTTTTCTTTGCTAATATTTCTAATATCTTTATTCAAACTTTTTTCATACTTTTCACACCCTAATTAAATTATATTATGCTTTAATCTATATCCTCTTTGTATATAGGTAGATCACTTAACTTTTCATCTAAATCCTCTAATTTTTCTATATTATATTTAAATTTATTGTCTATATATACATCGTAGCTACCTATTGGTTTTTCTAGAATGAAAGAATTGTCTGCATCCATGTCTATATATACTCCATTGTCAGTTGGCTCATAATGTGGTTGTATTATTATAAAATATGATGATATAAATAATACTAATGCTAATGCATATAATCCAATATTAAATACCTTAAATATGTTCCTCTTATGTTTGTAATTTAAAACTATAAGAAATCTTTGTTTTAGACTAGTTATTTCTTTTATCCTGGCAAAGTTCGGTACACTGTCTAATTTAAAGTTTCGAGTTCTATTATTAACATTTTGACTGATTATTTTAGTTATAC
Source organism: Tissierella sp. (assembly GCF_052089545.1). Classification (GTDB taxonomy): domain Bacteria; phylum Bacillota; class Clostridia; order Tissierellales; family Tissierellaceae; genus Tissierella_A. Next base: position 9,637 of record NZ_JBQDAA010000065.1, read on the forward strand.
TCTCTAAATATTTTGTTTTCTCTTCTTTTTCAAAGTTAACAGTAGTTTTTAAATCACATTGTATTTCTAATATATGATTAAAATTATTTGCAAACAGGTGTGCAAAAGGGTTCCACCAAAATATATATTTAATACTTTGTATTAGGACTTTCTTTAAAGCATCCTTATCTAAAAAATGATTTATTTCATGAAGAATAATATATTCCAAGTCCTCCTCTAGGAGTTCAATGTTGGGAATATATATCTTTCCTTTTAATATCCCTAAAATAAAGGGTGAACTAATCTTATCATGCTGAATTACTTGTATTTTTTTGTTCATTTCTTTCTGTCTCAATATCCTGTTGAAGATTTCTTCATTTTCTCTATTTCGGCCTTCCTCCAGCCTTTTTAAACTTCTTTTAAATGCCATATACTTAAAAATATTATTAATTGCTAGTATTAATCCTACTGTTATCCATATAAAAACAAGTACTTGGAAGACCTTTATGCTAAAACCTTCTAAGTAGAGGGGTTTTCTAAGAAGATCATACACTTTTGGAAAAATAGTTTTAGATCTTACAATTATTGACCCTGGAACTTCAAAATTAAATATCAGTCTCAATATACTTAGGAAAAGAAAAAATATTATAGGTAGAGCACTAAAGGAAATAATAAATTTATCATTTTTTCTAAAAGTATTTATAAGGACAATATACAAATTAAACCACAATAAGGACATTACAAAAGAAAAAAATGTAATCTGCATTATTTGTCTCTCCTTTTAATCTTTACAAGGTATCTTTATGATTTTTTATTATATCTTCTAGCTCCTTAACGCTATCTTTATCAATTTTATTTGATTTTACAATAAATGAAAAAAAATCAGAAATTGTAGAAAGTTCAGGATCTACAGTTTCAAAATTCTCCTTCAAGCGACTCATATCATATTCATCAGCAGAAAAGGTTGGCTCATAAGCTCTCCCAAAATTAGTTGCTGTTTTTACAATATCAAATACTCTAATAGATCCTTTATCTAACAGCCTATTTAAAAAAACATGGATTGAACTTTTTTTCCATCTTCTGTTTTCTGTTAAGTTTATTATCTCTGATCTTG
>NZ_JBQDAA010000065.1:10739-11048 GCF_052089545.1 Tissierella sp.
AAGTGGTCTAGCTTCTTTCCACATAGTTTCTAAGATTTGTTCTTCCTTATCCGATAAATTAAACTTGTTTTCCATTACACTCACGCCTCCTATTAATCTTATAAACCTTGCTTACATAATATCATACTACACTATAAAGTTAAGCTATAGGTCATTTAATATAATGACTAGAATCCTGCTCTCTTTCATCTTCTAATCTATATCTAATAATAAAGGGATAGAGACCTATTATAAGCGTCATATATATTATATAAAGTAAGGCTATCACTATCCTTACTAGCATAGTTAATGGCACTTGATAAATTTGAT
>NZ_JBQDAA010000066.1:0-4486 GCF_052089545.1 Tissierella sp.
TATGCCGCTTCAAGTAGATGCTACAGTCCAATATGCAATAAAAGAAAGAAAAGAACGTTTACTATATAAAGATTTAGAAATTGAATCTCCTTATAATACTTATAAATATAAGGGATTACCACCAGGTCCTATAGCTTCTCCAGGTAAAGAATCTTTAATAGCCACCATAAACCCATCAGATGTAGATTACCTTTTTTATGTATTAAAAAAAGGTGGAAATGGAGAGCATATATTTACAAAAACTTTTGAAGAACATAAAAAAGCAAAATAAAAAAATTAAGCATAGGATGATAAATTTGAGTAATATAAATAATGAATATATAGAAGAGTATATAAGAAGTCTATTACCAGAAAAAGATGATAATTTTAAATCTATGGAGGAATATGCTAAAAAAAACCATGTTCCTATAATAGAGCCCGAGGTCGCACAATTTCTATCAGTTCAATTAAAAGCATTAAAACCAAAACGAATACTTGAAGTAGGTACAGCAATAGGTTATTCTTCTTTAATATTTGCTGACTCACTAGATGGTAATTATTCTATTACTACTATTGAAAGAAGAGCTGATATGATAGAACTTGCCCTTAAAAATATTTTAAATACAAAGCATAAAAAAAATATAAATATATTGCAAGGAGAAGCGGAAGAAATTTTACCAAAGCTAAAAGAAAAATATGATTTAATATTTATAGATGCAGCAAAAGGACAATATTTAGAGTTTTTTAACGAAGCTCTAGAGTTTTTAGATTCAAATGGAATGATTATATGCGATAATGTATTATTTAAAGGAATGGTAGCAACAGATAATTTAGTAGTAAGAAGAAAGAAAACAATAGTAAAAAGATTAAGAGAATTTTTGCAATATATAAACCAAATAGAAGGATACTCATCTTGTATAATTCCTATAGGAGATGGACTGGCCTTAATATATAAGGAGATGTGATTTTTTGAAAAAAATAGAATTATTAGCTCCGGCAGGAGATTTAGATAAATTAAAAATGGCTATTATTTATGGTGCTGATGCAGTATATTTAGGTGGAGAATCATTTGGACTTAGAAAATCTTCTAAAAATTTTTCCCTTGAAGATATAAAAAAGGGAGTAGAATATGCTCATAGTAAAGACAAAAAGGTATATATAACTTTAAATATAGTACCTCATGATGAGGATTTAGAAGGCTTAGAAAAATATGTTAAATATTTGAAAAGTATAAATGTAGATGCTGTTATAGTATCAGATCCTGGAATGTTTTCTGTAATTAAAAGAACAGTTCCAGACCTGCCAATTCATATAAGTACACAAGCAAGTGTTACTAATTATGAAACAATCATGTTTTGGTATAGTTTAGGTGTTAGAAGAATAGTACTTGCCAGAGAGCTTTCATTTGAAGAAATTAGAAGCATAACAAATAGAATTCCTGAAGACTTGGAAATAGAAGCTTTTGTACATGGTTCTATGTGCATGTCTTATTCAGGGAGATGTCTTATGAGCAACTATATGGCGGATAGAGATGCAAATAGAGGAGACTGTGCACAGCCTTGTAGATATAAATATCATGTAGTAGAAGAAAAAAGACCAGGAGAATATTTTCCCATAATAGAGGACGACGGAGGTACTTTTATATTTAATTCCAAAGACCTTTGCATGATTGAATATATGGATGAATTAATAAAGGCAGGCATAAATAGTTTTAAAATTGAAGGAAGATCAAAGAGTGCTTATTATGTATCAACAGTAATAAGGGCTTATAGAATAGCACTTGATGAGTATCTAAAAGACTCTGAAAACTATAAATATGATAAAAAATGGTTAGAAGAGCTCCAAAAGGTAAGCCATAGAGACTTTACGACAGGATTTTATTTTGGGAAAACTGAAGATGCACAAGTCTACTCTACAAGCTCCTATGTAAGGGGTTTTGATTTTATTGGAATGGTATTAGATTATGAACCTTCTACTAAAGTAGCTACAATAGAACAAAGAAATAGGATATTTGTGGGGGATGAGATTGAAATATTTGGACCTAAAAAAGAATATTTTACTCAGACTATTGAAAAGATGTGGAATGATAAAGGCGAAGAAATAGATGTAGCTCCACATGCACAGCAGATTATAACATTAAAAGTAAAAGAAGATATAGATAAATATTATTTAATACGAAAAAGAAAAGAGGACTGATTATATTGAACGCACCTATCTTAATTGGGATTACTGGAGGTACAGGTTCAGGAAAATCTACCGTATCAAAGGAAATATTTAAAACAGTTCCAGAAAAGGATATAGTAATAATGGAACAAGATTCATATTACAAAGATCAAAGTGATCTATCATATAATGAAAGAATAAAAACCAATTATGATCATCCATCGGCATTTGATAATGATTTATTGGTAGAACACTTAAAACGATTAAAAGCTGGGAAATCTATAGAAAAACCAATATATGATTTTGAAAATCATAATAGAAAAAAAGAAACAATAATAGTTGAACCTAAAAAGATAATTATATTAGAAGGAATATTAATTTTATTTGAAAAAGAAATTAGAGATTTATTGGATATAAAAATATTTGTAGATACAGATTCAGATGTAAGAGTTATTAGAAGAATACTTAGAGACATAAAAGAACGAGGTAGAACTTTAGACTCGGTAATACTTCAATATATGGAAACTGTTAGGCCAGCTCACTTACAATTTATAGAACCTAGTAAAAGATATGCTGATATAAATATACCAGAAGGTGGATATAATAAAGTAGCTATAGATTTAATAGTCCAAAAGATTAAATCTATACTTTGAAAAAATGAATAATATATAAGAATATCTCCCCATATATATGCTAACAATATATATGGGGAGGTTTTTTATGAAAAAATCTAAAATTATATTTAAAAATAAAAGAATGGTTATCTTTTTTTCTTTAATAGTTTCCTTATTTATCTTGCTTTCTTTAAGATTATATTATCTGCAAGTATTTAAAAGTGATGAATTAACTACTAATGCCTTAAATCAAAGAGGGAAAAAGATTTCAATAAGCTCTAACAGAGGTATAATATTTGACAGAAATCTCACACCTCTAACTAATAATAATAAAACAAAAACTCTTATAATAACTAAAGAAATGCTTAAAAAACCTTCAATATATAAAAACATATCAAAATATACTAGTTTAGATTTAAATGAATTAGAGGAAATCAAAAATAAAAAGGATAATATTTTAGAAATTCCACTAAAAAAAGATGTAAGGCTAGAACTATTAAACAAAGATGCATTTTTAATAGATGTGGTAAATAGATATAATAAAAAAGGAATTTTATCTCATGTTATTGGATATGTAAATGAATATGATAATAAAGGAAGAAGTGGTATAGAAAAGGTCTATGATGAATTTTTAAAAATAGAAACTAAAGAATCTTTTATAGTAGAATATGACAGGGATAGAAAATTAATTTTAGGAGGCTCTTATAATGTAAATAAGGAGATAAACCCTTCAAATCCAGCAGGAGTTAAGCTTACTATTGATTATAATATACAGAAAATAGTTGAAAAAATAATGGATAAAAACAGAGTAAATGGTTCAGTAATTGTTGGTGAGGTTGAATCAGGAGAAATTCTAGCCTTAGCATCTAGACCTAATTTTAATCCTAAAAATATAAAAAATTATTTTGTTGATAAGGATATGGCTTTACATAATAAAGCTATTCAAATCACATATCCTCCTGGATCTGTTTTTAAAATAGTAGTTTTTTTAGCTGCCTTAGAAGATAATCCAAGTATACTAGATAAGAATTTTTTTGTAAAGGCTATGAAGAGATAAACGGAGTAAAAATGAATTGTAATAGTATCCATGGACTATTATCTCTAAAAGAAGCATTTTCTAAATCTTGTAATAGTACATTTATTCAAATTGCAGAAGAATTAGGAGGACAGAAGATTTTAGATGCAGCTAAAAGATTAGGATTAGAAGATAAAGCAAGTATAGGTCTTTTAGAAGAAGCTAAGGGAAAATTACCAACATATAAAGAGACTTATGGAGCAGCGATTGGTAATATTGCTATAGGTCAAGGTAATTTAGAACTAACTCCTCTTCATATTACAAATTTATTAATGACTATAGCTAATGATGGAATTAGCAAAAATACGACTTTAATAAAAGGGATAACTAATATTGATGGAAAGATGATAAAAGAATATTTTAAGGAAAGTGATAAAAGATTGATATCTTCTTCAAATGCAAGTATACTACAAGAAATGTTAGTAGAGGTTGTAAAAACTGGTACTGCTAAATCTATGGATTTAAAAGCTTTAGGAGGTGCAGGTGGTAAAACTGGTTCTTCACAAGCTAGATATAATGATGAGGATACAATCCACGGTTGGTTTAGTGGTTTTTATCCTGCAAATAACCCCAAATATGTTGTTACAATTTTATATGAAAATGCACCTAATGGTTCTGAAGATACTTTACCAATATTTGAAGAAATAATAAAAGA
>NZ_JBQDAA010000066.1:4496-10924 GCF_052089545.1 Tissierella sp.
TATGATTGGAGGAGATAAAATGAAAAATAGTTTATATTTTATTTTTAGTGTAATTTTCAGACCCTTTATAATTCTTTGTGGTTATATGATAAGCTCAAATACTTTTCCAGAGCCCTTAACTCGGGATGAAGAAGCGAAATATTTAAAATTACATGCAAAGGGTGATAAAAGTGCAAAAGACATATTAATAGAAAGAAATTTAAGGCTTGTAGCTCATATAGTAAAAAAATACCATAATACAGGAAGAGATATTGAAGATCTTATATCAATAGGTACTATAGGACTTATAAAAGGTATCAATACTTTTAAAAATGATAAAGGAACAAGGCTTGCAACTTATGCTGCTAGATGCATAGATAACGAAATACTTATGAGTATAAGATCTAATAAAAAAAGACAAATGGAAGTTTCACTCCATGATCCAATAGGTTCAGATAAAGAAGGAAATAAAATAAATTTACTTAATATATTAGGTACTGATAAAGATGAAGTACTAGATAGGGTAGATCTAAAATTAGAAACTAAAAAGCTATATGAACTTATGCAAAAGGTTTTAAAATCAAGAGAGAAAGTAATAATAGAATTAAGATATGGACTTATAGATGGAGAGTATAAAACACAAAGAGAGATAGCAGAACTTTTAAAAATATCAAGATCTTATGTATCAAGAATAGAATCACGTGCATTAAATAAATTATCAAATTCAATGGAAAAATAAAAGCTTGCTTTCTTTAATTATAATTAAAGAAAGCAAGCTTTAAGTTTATTTTCTAGTATTTGGTGTTATTTTTCTAATTAAATTTCTTACTTCATCTGTAAAATTATCTATCATATTTCCACTATCTATATCATCATACATAGTATTTATTCTATTTACTAAATTAGGATCAGTAGTTATTGAAATATTATCTATAGATTTATTCTCTTTTTTAACTATATCTTCAATTTTTGTTCTTAAAGAATTTGTCATAGTATCTTGAGTATTTCCTCTTAAATTTACACCTATTACGGCATCTTTTTCTGACAATAAGACACTAGCCTTATTTACTTCTTTAAGATTTGTAATCTTTCCTGCTACATTACTAGCATCTTTATTCATATTATTATTTAAGTTATCATTAGGTCTAGTCATTCCATTATTGAGATTTGTATCTAAACCATCTCTTTGATTATTGATATCCATATCATTATCTAACGGATTATCCATACCCATATTTCTTCTATCGTTTATATTGTCATCCATATACATATTGTCTCTAGTGTTATCTCTTAGATTATCTGTATCTGTTGTGTTTCTATCCCATCTATTGTCTCTTGTTTGTGTTGAAAGATTTGTATTCTTACGCCCTGTTTTAGGATCTTTTGTAGTACAGGCTGTAAATGTAAGCATTAAAGTTAAAGCTAAAATCAAAATCATTATTTTATTTTTTTTCAAAATTTCCACCTCCTATTAAATAGTCTTGCATTTTACTTTAAAAAAACACCCGTTATTTTAAAGTAAATATGTATAATGAAGGCAAAATTACATCATAATTAATCTTATCATAAATGATACAATAAATTTAAAAGACATTAATATTAAAATATAGTATAATAATGATAAAGAATTTTATAAAAAGAAGAAATTAATTAAAAACTTACATAAATAGTATATTTTATATACAGATAAAAAGGAAGATAATAAATGAAAAATAAAAATTTAAGATTAGGAGAGCTACTTTTAAGATCTAATAAGATAAATAAATTAGATCTTGAAAGTGCTTTAATAGAACAAAAGAAGTCAAATAAAAAAATAGGAGAGATTTTTGTGGATAAAGGTATATTGAGTGAAAAAGACATAATAGATACATTATCTTCGCAATTAGGTTTTCCTAAGGTTGATATAGGAAAGTATCCTATAAATATAAAATCAGTACACATGATACCACAGGAGATGGCGAGAAAATATAGTTTGATACCAATAGATAGAGAAAGTGGAAAATTGGTAGTAGCTATGTCAGATCCACTAAATTTTTATGCAATAGATGATGTAAAGCTATTTACAAAACTAGAAATTAAAATAGTTATTGCTTTAGAAAGTGAAATTACAAACCTTATAGATAGATATTTTTCTAATGAATCTTCAAATAAAATTTTAGAAGAATTGACAGAAGATAGTTCATTGGAAAAAGACTTAATAAAGGAGTCATTGGAGGAAATGGAAGTTACATCAGCTCCAATAGTAAGACTTTTAAATTCAATAATAGAACAATCTGTAAGAAATAGAGCATCGGACATTCATATAGAACCTTTTTCAGATTATGTAAGAGTAAGAATTAGGATAGACGGAGATTTAAAGGAAATAATGACTTTAACTAAAGATAAACTATCTCCAATAGTTACTAGAATCAAAATAATTGGCAAGATGAATATAGCAGAAAAAAGGGTTCCTCAAGATGGTAGAATAGATACAAAGCTATTTGGAAAAAAGATAGATATGAGAATATCCATACTCCCAACAGTATACGGAGAAAAAATAGTTATAAGACTATTAGATAAATCGGAATTTACATATACTAAGGATAACCTAGGTCTTAGTGAAAAGAATTTAAAAATATTTAATAAAATTCTTTCCAAACCTTATGGTATAATATTGGCAACGGGGCCAACAGGAAGTGGAAAAACAACTACTCTTTATAGTGTTTTAAAAGAATTTAATACTCAAGATAAAAACATTATAACAATAGAAGATCCTGTAGAGTATAAATTAGACGGAGTAAATCAAGTTCAAGTAAACGATAAAACAGGAATGAACTTTGCCTCTGGTCTTAGATCAATACTTAGGCAAGATCCAGATATAATAATGGTGGGAGAGATAAGAGATGTAGAAACTGCTGAGATAGCTATAAGGGCTTCTATAACAGGACACCTTGTACTATCAACACTACATACTAACGATAGTCCTTCTACAGTTGCAAGACTAATAGATATGGGCATAGAACATTATTTAGTTTCATCTTCAATAACTGGGGTAATATCTCAAAGACTAATAAAAGTACTATGTCATAATTGTAAAACACCTTATAAGCCAAATATTTCTGAAAAGGAGATTTTAGGAATAGAAGGTAATAAGGAACTGACACTTTACAAACCCAATGGATGCAATTCTTGTAACAAAGGATTTGATGGAAGAACAGCAATTCATGAAATAATGAGTATGGAAGACAATGTTAAAAGAGCTATAAATGAAGATGTAAATATAGCAGCTATAAGAAATGCAGCATTAGAAAATGGTATGAATACTCTCTTTAAAGAGGCAATAACTTTAGTTATAGATGGACAAACATCCCTTAGTGAAGCTTTAAAGATAGGTATAAAAGATTGATGGAGGAAGAGATATGGATTTAATAGAACTTTTAAACTTAGGTATAGAAAAAGATGCTTCAGATATCCATATAACAGTTGGTATGCCTCCTATTTTAAGAATAAATGGTGACCTCATTCCTTTAGAGCTCCCATCTTTAAATCCAGAGGCTACTAAAAGACTGGTATACGAAACTTTAACAGAAAATATGATAGAAAATTTAGAAGAAAAGGGAGAAATAGATACTTCGTTTTCTTCTCCTGGGACAAGCAGATATAGAATAAATGCATTTAAACAAAGGGGAAATTTTGGAATGGTATTAAGAATTATACCTTTTGAGATACCCTCTATGGATGAATTAAATATACCAGAAAAGATAAGAGAACTATCTCTTATAAGGCGAGGGTTAATACTTGTAACAGGACCAACAGGAAGTGGAAAGTCGACTACTCTTGCTACCTTAATAGATAAGATAAATCATGAGAGAAATTGCCATATACTAACTTTAGAAGATCCAATAGAATACCTTCATAAACATAATAAGTCCATAGTAAACCAAAGGGAAATAGGAAATGATTCTTTAAATTTCTCAACAGCTCTAAGAGCCTCCCTGAGACAAGATCCTGATGTTATCTTAGTGGGTGAAATGAGAGATTTAGAGACTATATCCATAGCTCTTACAGCAGCTGAAACAGGGCATCTTGTGCTTTCAACTCTTCACACATCAGGAGCTGCTAAAACTATAGATAGAATAATAGATGTATTTCCACCCCATCAACAGCAACAGATAAGGGTGCAACTCTCATCTGTTCTTCAGTCAGTAGTTTCACAACAACTTCTTCCAAGAAAAGATAATGATGGAAGGATTGCAGCTTTTGAAATAATGATGATAACAAGAGCTATAGGAAATTTAATAAGAGAAGATAAAATTCACCAAATAGATACAGCTATTCAAACTGGAGCAAGTTTTGGTATGATACCTATGGATACAAGTATATTAAACTTATATAGAAATGGCTCGATAGATAGAGATATAGCCATAAAACAAGCAATGAATTCAGATCACATAAAAAAATATATTATATAAGGAAGGTTTTATGATATATAAATATAAAGCAGTAAATACAAATGGAGAAATAATAGAAGGGTTTTTTGAATCACAAACAGAATCAGAAGTCTTATCTATGCTAAAAAATGAAGAATACATACCGGTATCTATTGAAAAGGATATAGAAAAAACCTCAAGTATAGAATTGTTTAAAAGTAAGGTAAAGAAAAAAGACCTTGCTATATTTTGTAGGCAATTTTACACTATGGTAGATGCAGGAATAAGTATTATAAGATGTTTAGATATATTGTCTGCTCAATCGGAAAATAAAACTTTGAAAAAATCATTAGAATCAATTCATACAGACTTGCAAAAAGGAGTTACTCTCTCAGGGGCTATGAGCAAGCACAACAAGACATTTCCGTCTATACTTATAAATATGGTAGAGGCTGGAGAAGTAAGTGGTAATCTAGACAATATATTAGAGAGAATGGCAATCCATTTTGAAAAAGAAAATAAGCTAGAAAATAAAATTAAATCAGCTCTTATTTATCCTATAGTTTTAATCGTTGTATCTGTATCAGTAGTATTATTTATGTTAATAGGAGTACTTCCAACATTTATAGAAATGTTTGAAAGCAGTGGCGCAGAACTTCCTGCTATAACCCTTTTTCTGCTTAAGACAAGTAAAACTTTACAAAAATATTGGTATTTATTTTTTGGTGGGATAGCAGCTTTAAGTATATTCTCTCTCTATATTAAAAGTACAAATGAAGGTAGACGATCAATAGACCTTCTAAAAATAAAGACACCATTTATAAAAAAGACAAATCAAAAAATAATAACTTCAAGATTTACAAGAACTCTTTCAACACTTATGAGTTCAGGTATACCACTTCTTGAATCACTTGAAATAGTTGGCAATATAGTAAATAATACAGTTATAAAGGAACGACTGGAAGATGGTATGGAAGGAATAAAAAAAGGAGTATCACTATCTCAAACGATAAGAAGTATGGAAGTTTTTCCAATAATGGTTTATTCAATGATAAATATAGGAGAAGAGTCAGGCTCACTAGATAAGATACTTGTTAAAACAGCAGACTTTTACGATGAAGAAGTAGAAACATCTCTTCAAAGAATGACAACTCTTATAGAACCAATACTCCTAGTAGCTATGGCAATAGTTATAGGTTTTATAGTTATAGCAATGGCTCTACCTATGTTTGATATGGTGAACACAATTTAAGTTGGTATAAACATTTTTATAGTAGTTAATATAAAAAATCTAGAGGAGATGACAATATGATAAAAATGCTAACAAAGAAAAGAAATAAAAAAGGATTCACCCTAATCGAATTAATTGTAGTAATTGCAATTTTAGGAATTTTAGCTGCAATAGCGATTCCTAGGTTTTCAGCTATGCAGGCTTCATCGAAAGTAAAAGCTGATGGTGCTACTGCTGCACAAATTGTATCTTCAGCTCGAATTCAAGAAATTGAGAATAATGGTTTAGTAGTATCTAACTTAGAGCAAACAGATACTACTTCAGAAGGCGTTTTACAAAAAGAATATATGACTGTACCTGATACTTCACAATCAGGAGATGCTTTTTCAATTGATGGGGGTGGAGATAGTCCGTATAAAGTAAAATGGACCCCTAATACAGCACCTTATAATACAGAACAAAGCTACACTGAAAACAAGCAATTTGTCCCTGCCATACAAAAATAATAAAATAGTACTAGATAATTAACTTATAACTTTATTTACATTTCAACAATTCAGATGTGAAAAGTGTACTTAGATGAATATCATCTGTGACAGACCAATACTACAATAAGATTTTAAATATTTAATTATTATAGTTTCTAACTATGTTTTATCCTATAATTAGTTTATATGTCTAGTAACTTTACAGTAACGGCTATTAAGGTAAAATGATATAAAAAGAATATACCAAAAGGGGTCCACTAAGGCGCTTTTTGATATAAAAAAATCTGTAAGCTGTTTTTTAAAAATTTGTATACTTATATA
>NZ_JBQDAA010000067.1:0-10897 GCF_052089545.1 Tissierella sp.
TTAAAGCTCCTATAAATGCAAGCGGTACTCCTATTGCCCAAACAGCTCCCATTTCAAGAAACATAGAAAATTTTGTATCTCCACCACCTCTTAAAACACCAACTATGCCAGTGATAGTATAACTTCTTATAAAAAATGTAAGCCCCATAAATGTAAGAAGTAGCTTTGCACTTCTATATACTTCTGCTTCTAAATTATCAAATAATTTTAAGGTTAGGTCAGGTGTAAGGACCATTGTTCCACCAAGAATGATACCTGTAAGTAAAGCTATAGATATAAACTTTACAGCATATTCATAAATATCCTCTTTACTTTCGCCTCTTCCTATTTTATTCCCTATCATAACAGCACAAGCATTTGCAAGTCCTTTTACAAGTACAAAAAATATGTTTTGTATTGTGGTTGTAAGTTGGACTGCTGCTGTTGCTTCTTTACCTATTCTAGCATAAGCTATAGAATACATAATTTGTCCAAGCGACCAAAATGCTTCATTAAGAACAACCGGACTTATAATATGTATATACTTTTTTATAAAAGATTTATTCCAATCCATAAGCTCTTTTATAGTAGCTGATAATGGTCCTATTTCTTTATATACTACATATAAAAGAAATATAGTTTCTATACCTCTAGCAATTAGTGTTCCAATCGCTGCTCCTTTGACCCCTAAAGCTGGAAATCCAAACTTCCCAAATATAAGTACATAGTTAAAAAGTGTATTGGTAACAAAAGATACAGCAGATACTTTCATAGGTACTTTAGGTCTTCCTGTACTTCTAAGAGCTATACTATATGCAAAACTTATACCTGTTATAAAGTATGAGAGAGAAACTATTCTTAGATACTCAACTCCAAGTCTTACTACTTCCTTCTCATGTGTAAAGATATTCATCAATAATTTTGGAAAGAAGAATCCAGCTATTGTAAAGAAAGTACCTACTATAGTTGTTAAAAAAAGGGCTATACCAAGTGTTTTTCTTATATTTTTAACATCTCTTTTCCCCCAGTACTGAGAAATAAAAATTGATGAACCACTATGTATACCAAAGTTTATAATAGTATAAAAGAAAAATATCTGGTTTGCAAGCCCTACTGCTGCAATACTTGCTTCTCCAAGATTACTTATCATAAGTGTATCCACCATATTAAGTGATGATATTATTAAGTTTTGCAATGCTATAGGAAGTGCTATTGCTATCATTGCTTTTAAAAATACTTTATCCTTCCAAAACCTCATATATTTACCTCCAAACAAAAATAATCTAATGTGCAAGATAATATCATAGCACATTAGATTATTTTTGTATATCTATTTATATTTGTTTATTATTTATTAAACTCTAACCAGTTTAAAATATCTATCATAACTTCTAATTTGTTTATCTCATTTAGCATTTCATGTCTTCCACCATTATATATTTTATAGTCTACATTTTTAATTCCTAGTCTTTTGTAGGTATTATTTAAGTTTATTATACCCCTACCATATCCTCCAACTGGATCTTCACTTCCAGCAAAAATATATATAGGTAAGTTTTTAGGTATATTTTCTAAGTTCTCCTTTTCCTGGATATCTTTCATCCCTACATATAAATCATGAAAAAAAGATACGGGAAATAAATTACCACACAAGGGATCTTCTATGTATTTGTCTACTTCTTTTTCCTCCCTTGATATCCAGTCAAATATTGTTCTTCTTGGAGTAATTTTTTTATTATATGAGCCAAAACTTAAAACATTTATTAGTTTTGATTTTTTCCTTCTACCACTTGCTTTCATTATTAAATTTGATAAAGATATACCTAGATTTATACCTGTTGGCGGCTCTCCATTTGTACCAGATAATATAAGACCATCTATATCTTTTCCATAAAGTTGAATATATCTTTGTGCTAAAAAGGATCCCATACTGTGGGCAAATACAAATAATTTTAAATCTTTATTTTCTTCTTTTATAATATTAGTCAAATCTCTCATTTCTTCTACCATATCATCAAATCCATCCTTATCGCTTATATATCCTAGCTGCTCCCCTTGTAAAAGCGACCTTCCATGGCCTAAGTGATCATTTCCATATACTAAATATCCTTTCCCAGATAAAAACTTACCAAACTCATCATATCTTTTTATATGTTCATTCATACCATGAGATATTTGTACAACGGCTTTTATTTCTCCCCTAGGTACCCATTTATAAGAATTTATAGAAACTCCTTTCCTTGTTTTAAAGTTAAAGTGTTCCATATCTTTCACCTCTTTATTTAACAATCTTTTATAAATACTTTTTACCTTTTAATTATAAATATTAAACTATATTAACATATCTAAAAAGGCATTCAAAGTTTTATAAAACTTTGAATGCTCTATCTTATTCTTTTAATTGTATACCATTTTGTGTAAACTCTATCATTTCTTCTTTTAAGAGTTTTCCTACTGCTCTTTTGAAACCTGATTTACTCATTTCTAGTTGTGTTTTTATATCTTCTGGTGAACTTTTGTCGTTCAAACTAAGTTTACCATTATTATCTTTTAACTTTTGTACTATCTTTTTAGCATCTGTATCCATTTGTATATAGCTTCTATCTCTTAAAGATAAGTCTAATTTTCCATCTTCTAAAACTCTGCTTACCCTTACCTCTATATTTTCACCTGGAGTATGAACACCTAAAAGTTCTTTTTTAGGTATTAATCCATCATATTTATCTTCCACTGCAACAAATGCCCCTATGTCCCTATTTACAGAATAAATAGTTCCCTCTACAAGGTCATTTTCCTTATATGGAGGATTTGAGTCTAGCATATCTTTTATCTTCATAGTACATGATAGTCTGTTTGACTTATCTATGTACATTCCAACTAAATAAGTTCTTCCTTTTTCTACTGAACCCACTGTTTCTGCAAATGGTAAAAACAAATCTCTTTCAAGCCCCATATCTAAAAATGAACCTATTTTTGTAGTTGATACTACCATTAGGTGAGCTAGTTTACCAACTTCTACCTTAGGCTTTTTAGTAGTTGCAATGATTCTATCTCTAGAATCGTTATATATAAATACTTCTACAGTATCTCCTTCTTTTGCTCCTTCTGGTACTTGTGTTTTTGGAAGCAGTACATCTTCATCTATTTCTTCTTCTGAATTTAAATAAGCTCCAACTGATGTAAATCTTTTTATTATTAACTCTTGTATTTCTCCTAGTTCTATCATTTATCCACCTTCTCTTTGTTTATTTAACTTTATTTTACCACAAATTGTAATTATTATCATTATTTTAATTTTAGTTTTGATAGTGCATCTGCAAGACCTGTATTAAGTGATTCATCTTCTTTTTCTTGTTTTTTCATATATTTTTTTACTTGTGATTTATTGAGTCTATTTTTTTGCTTCTTTTTTCTCTTATTAAAACTAGAAAGCTTTTCTCTATATCCACATTTACATGTAAATATTTGTCCCTCACCTTGACCTTTTAATTCTAGTCTCTTTTTACAATTAGGACATCTTGCATTTGTTGTTTGAGATATGGTTATTCTCTCACCACATTCTCTATCCTGGCAAACATACATCTTTCTTCCTTTGTTTTTTACTTCAAGCATAAACTTCCCACATTCTGGACATTTAGTTCTTGTTATATTATCGTGTTTAAATTCTAAATCGCTGGTTTTTATTTCTTTTATTATTTTTCTAGAATAGCCCTTTATTTCTTCCATAAATTTTTCTTTTTTTAGCTTCCCCTCTTCAATGAGAACTAGTTTTCTTTCCCATTGTCCAGTTAAATCAGGCGATCTCAAATCTTCTGGTGTGAGTTCCAAAAGTTGTTTACCCTTACCTGTTATAAGTATATCTTTGCCTCTAGTCTCTATCAAAAATGTCTTGAAAAGCTTTTCTATTATATCAGCTCTTGTAGCTACAGTACCTATTCCACCACTTTCACTTAATATATTTTTAATTTCTTTATCCTTTTCCTCCATATATTTTACTGGATTTTCCATAGCCATAAGAAGAGTTCCTTCTGTAAAATATTTAGGTGGTTTTGTTTTACCATTAGTTTTTTCTATTTTTATTATAGGTAACTTATCGCCTTTTTTTATAAGTGGAAGACTCTGATCTTTTATATCGTCATCTATTTCTTCCTCTCCATCATTGTATACTGCTTTAAATCCTTCCTTTATAACTCTTTTACCTTTAGCAACAAATTCTTCTCCTGATATTTTAGCTGTAATCTTAGTTTCCTCATATTCAAAAGGAGGATATAGCACAGATAAAAACTTTTTAACCACCATATCGTATATTTTTCTTTCTTTAAAGTTTAATTCAGACATATTCAATCTTTGTTCTGTAGGTATAATAGCATGGTGGTCTGTTACCTTTTTACTATCTACAAAAGATTTATTCTTCTTTATAGGTTTATTTATTAATTTTCCTACTAGAGATTTGTACTCTCCTATATTTATACTTTTAAGTCTATCCTTCAAGGTAGCCACTATATCTTCAGTTAAATATTTTGAATCTGTCCTTGGATATGTAAGCACTTTATGAGTTTCATATAGGTTTTGCATTATAGAAAGCGTTTCCTTTGCTGAGTATCCATATCTCTTATTTGCATCTCTTTGCAGTTCTGTTAGATTATATAATCCATTCGCATATGTTTTTTTAAGTGTCTTATCTACCTTTAAAACTTCTAAATCTTTACCCTTAAGCTTTTTTAATAAACTATCTATATAATCTTCATTAAAGTTTCTAGTATTATTATTTTTATCTCCCCATACTAGGTTTATAGCTTTTGATTTTATGCCTATACCGTAAAACTCTTTAGGCTTAAAGCTTTTTATTTCTTCTTCTCTTTGATTTATCATAGAAAGAGTTGGCGACTGAACTCTACCACAAGAAAGCTGTGAGTTGTATTTTACAGTTAAAGCCCTTGTAGCATTTATTCCAACTATCCAGTCTGCTTCGGATCTTGCTATTGCAGCTTGATATAAATTTTCATATAGCTTCCCACTTTCAAGCTTTTTAAATCCATCCTTTATAGCTTTGTCAGTTACTGACGATATCCAAAGTCTTTTTACAGGTTTTCTTACATTAGCTTTTTCTATTATCCATCTAGCTACAAGTTCACCTTCTCTTCCAGCATCAGTAGCTATAATTATTTCTCCTACATCGCCCCTTGTCATTTGTTTTTTTACTGCATAAAATTGTTTTTTAGTTCCTTTTATAACTATAAGTTTGTTTTCTTTTGGTATTATTGGAAGGTCTTCTAAATTCCAAGTTTTATATTTTTTATCGTATTCTTCTGGAGATGCTAGTGTTACAAGATGACCTAATGCCCAGGTTATTATATAGCCATTTCCTTCAAAATAACCATCACCTTTTTTATTGGCCTTTAAAACTCTAGCTATGTCCCTAGCTACTGAAGGCTTTTCAGCTAATACTAGTGATTTACTCATTTACATATCCCCACTTTCAATTTCTTCTATCTTTTCACTTAGATATACCCATCTATCCATTTTTTCTTCCAAATCTCTATCTACTATTTCTTTTTCTTGTAGGAGTTCTTCAAGTTTTTCATAGTCCCTTGAATGTTTTTCCATTTGTTCATCTATTGTTTTTATTTTATTTTCTAGAATTTCTATCTCTTCATCTATACTTTCCCATTCTAGTTTTTCTTTATATGTTAATTTAACTTGTTTTTTAGGTTTTATTTCTTCTTTTTTAGCCTTTACTGTTTTTTGTTTTTTTATAATTTTTTCCTTTTCTATTTCTTTAAAGTATGAATAGTTACCAGTATATTGTTTGATAATACCATCGCCTTCAAATACAAATACCTTTTGGGCAATTTTATCTAATAAATATCTATCGTGTGAAACTATTATAACCGCCCCATTAAACCCTTCTATATAGTCTTCTAATATAGTTAAGGTTTCTATGTCTAAATCGTTAGTAGGCTCATCTAATAATAGTACATTTGGTGCTTTCATAAGAACTTTTAAAAGGTAAAGTCTTCTTCGTTCTCCACCTGATAATTTTTCTATTGGAGAATATTGAAGGTCTGCATGGAATAAAAACTTTTCCATCATTTGAGATGCACTTATTTTTTCACCATTTCTAGTAGATATATATTCTCCACTTTTTTTAATATATTCTATAGCACGCATATTTTCATCAAAGTCATCTACTTCTTGTCTAAATACACCAAGCTTTATAGTTTCACCTATTTCTATACTTCCACTATCCTCTTCTACTTTTCCTTCAATAATTTTAAGAAGGGTAGACTTACCTATGCCGTTGTCACCAAGTATACCTATCCTATCATCTCTTAAAACTGTATAAGTAAAATCCTTTATAAGTTTTCTACCATCGAAAGATTTACATATATTTTTTATCTCTATTATCTTTTTTCCAAGTCTGGAACTTGCTAGATCTATGTCTACCTCTTCGGTATTAAAATCTACTTTTGAATTTTTTAAATCCTCAAATCTTTGTAATCTAGCTTTTTGTTTGGTTCCTCTAGCTCTAACTCCTCTTTTAATCCATTTTAGTTCATTTCTATATAGGTTTTGTCTTTTTTCTTCTGTAGCTCTTTCATTCATTTCTCTTTCCATTTTTTTTTGGAGAAAATAACTATAATTACCTTCATAAGAATAAAGACTTGCCTTATCTAGTTCTATGATTCTTTTAGAAATCCTATCTAAAAAGTACCTATCATGAGTTACCATAATAAGGGCACCTTTTTTATTCTTTAAATATTCTTCTAACCACTCTATAGTCTTATTATCTAAATGGTTGGTTGGCTCATCTAGTATAAGTATATCGGATGGATTTATAAGACTACTTGCAAGCGATATTCTTCTTTTTTCTCCTCCTGATAGATTTTCTAGCTTTTCATTAAAGTCTTCTACCCCTAGTTTTGTAAGTACAGTCTTTGCTTCACTTTCAAGCTCCCATCCACCTACGAGATCCATTTGGGAAGAAAGTCTTATTATCTCTTCTTTAGGTGTACTAGGATCTGATACAGCCTTGTTATAAGCCCTTAAAGTTTTTATGTTTTTAGAATCTCCTTTAAAAACTTCATCTAATATTGTACTATTTGGATCAAACTCTATATTTTGAGCCATATATTCTATATTTATATCTCTACTTCTTATTATCCTTCCAGAACTTGGCTCTTCAAGCCCAGATATGAGTTTTAAAAGAGTAGTTTTTCCCGTCCCATTTACTCCTATAAGTCCTATTTTATCTCCTTCGTGTATAGAAAACGATACATCTTCCATCAATACACGGTCTGTATATGCTTTTGAAACTTCTTCTATATTTAAAAGTATCATCTTTTTTCCTCACAGTCTAATCATAATTTATATCAATTAGATTATATCATATTTTACTTTAATAATAAAAAAACCTGAAAGAATTAACCTCCAGGCCTCTTTTTAACTATCCTTTTTTATAAGTTCTCCAGTTTCTAAGTTATATTTATATTCTACATCCTCACCATCTTTTAAGTCTATTTCTACTTTTAATTCTAACATCCCATCTTCTATTTCTAGTGACCACTCATCTATTACACTACCTTCACCAGCATCTTTCAGTGCACTATCAACCAAGTCTTGTATTTTTTCTGTATTGATTTTAGTCAGTTCTATATGACTACCTTTTCGAAGTTTTTCTTTTAATTCCAAAATACTTCCATCTACAGGATTTATATACAACTTATATCTTTTTTCCTTATCATAGCCTTCTACTTTATAGACATATGAATTAGATTTTGTATCTAATTCTACCTCTTTTACTGTTGTATTTGGATATTTTTCGACAAAAACTTGAAAAGCTTCACTGGGAGTTAATTTTATCTCTTCATATCTTATCATTTTAACACCATTCCTTTCTTTTTTATTATCTTTTAGTTTTTAGTGTAAAAACAATTATTTTAGAATACAATCAACCCTCTTTATATTTGTTCTTTATATATGACCTAACATAGCAATATAACTATACCCTAATACTTTAATTTATATCTTGATTTGTGATTAAGTTTTTTATCTATTAAATTTCTCCATAAAAAAAGAAGGATTAAAATCCTTCTTTTAAAATTATATCTTTTTAATTACAGTACTCTTGCTTCACCTTCATATATTTGTCCTGTAGCACTATCTATAGTTACTATTCCTCCATCTTTTAGTATGCTTGTAGCATCCTTTGCACCTACAATAGTTGGAATTTCAAAGTTAAGACCTACTATTGCACCATGGGATGTTAGTCCACCATGTTCAGTTACAATAGCAGAAGCTTTTTCAATAAAACTCATCATATCTTTATCAGTGCTGTTGGCAACTAATATATCTCCTTCTTTAAATTTCTTAGAAAAATCTTCTCCATTATTATATACCCTTGCTTTACCAACTACAGATTTACTTCCAATACCTGTACCTGTAACTAATACTTTACCTATGGTATGGACCTTTATAAGATTTGTAGTTCCAGAAAGTCCTACCGGTACTCCTGCAGTTATAACAATTAAATCTCCTTCTTTTACATATCCTCCTTCAATTGCTGCTTCTACAGAATTTGATACAACTTCATCTGTAGTAGAACTAGTTGGTGCAAGAACTGGGTATACTCCCCAAACTAATGATAGCCTTCTCATAACTCTTTTCGTATTTGTTGCTGCGATTATTGGTGTTCTAGGTTTAAATTTAGATATAGATTTTGAAGTGTGACCACTAGATGTTGCTGTTATGATAGCTTCCGCTCTTAAATCTTGAGCTGTATAGCAAGTTGCCCTACTTATTGCGTTTGTAGTTGTTGTTTCACTTTCATTTACCCTTGATTTTAATATTTCTCTATAGTCTAAAGCTTCTTCAGTTTTTAGTGCTATATTATACATAGTTTTCACAGAGTCTACTGGATATTTTCCTGCAGCTGTTTCTCCTGAGAGCATTATAGCACTTGTTCCATCAAATATTGCGTTTGCAACATCCGTAACTTCAGCCCTAGTAGGTCTTGGATTTCTCATCATAGAATCTAACATTTGAGTTGCTGTTATTACAGGCTTCCCATGATTATTAGCTCTTTTAATTAAATCTTTTTGTACAAGAGGCATAACTTCTGTCTCAGTTTCTACTCCAAGATCTCCTCTTGCTACCATCATTCCATCTGATGCTTTCAAGATTTCTTCTATATTATCAACACCTTGTTGATTTTCTATTTTTGAAATTATACCTATGTTTTCACCATTATTTTCTTCTAATATTTTTCTAATGTTTGTTACATCTTCAGCTTTTCTAATAAATGATGCCGCTATAAAGTCTATATCGTTTTCTATACCAAACACTATATCTTGTCTATCTTTTTCAGTGATAGCTGGGAGGTTTATTTCTACATGTGGTACATTTACACCTTTATGATTTGAAAGTTCTCCATTGTTTAAGGCAACACATTCTATTTCCGTATCTTTTATAGCCAATACTTCTAGTTCTACAAGTCCATCATCTATAAGGATCATATTTCCTACTTCTATATCTCCCGGAAGACCTTCATAACTAATATTTACAATTGTCTTATCACCCAATATATCTCTTGTTGTAAGAGTAAAATGATCTCCTTGGCTTAAGTTTATAGCACCATCACGAAAGTCTCCAAGTCTAATCTCTGGTCCTTTTGTGTCTAACATTATACCTATTGGAAGTCCTAATTCTTCTCTTACCTTTTTAATAGTTTCAATTCTTATTTTATGTTCCTCATGATTTCCGTGTGAAAAGTTTAGTCTACACACATTTAATCCATTTTTAAAAAGTTCTCTTAAAATTTCTTCTGATTCTGAAGCAGGCCCTATGGTCGCTACAATTTTAGTTTTTTTCATATTGTTTCCTCCTAAATTGATAATATCTTTGCTGTTTCATACATTTTCTTGTTAAATACATTTTTTATTTTTAAGGCTTCTACTAAATCTAAATCTATTATTTTATTACATTTTATTCCAAGGGCTCTACCACTTTGACCTCCCATAAGTAATTCTACTGCAGTGGAACCCATTTCACTTGCTGTTATTCTATCAAAAGTAGTAGGAGTTCCTCCCCTTTGCACATGCCCAAGTATTGTAACTCTAGTATCTATTCCTGCATTTTCTTTTATTTCCTTAGCAACATCATAAGCGTTTCCTACGCCTTCTGCAAGAACTATTATATGATGAAGTTTTCCTCTATTTCTTCCTTGTATAGCTTTTTTTATTGTTTCTTTTATTTCAAACTCAATTTCTGGAACAATAATACTTTCAGCCCCTCCTGAAAGTCCAGCATAAAGGGCTATATCTCCACAATGCCTTCCCATTACTTCGATAATATTTGCTCTTCCATGAGAAGTACTAGTGTCTCTAATCTTACCTATGGCTTCTACTGCTGTTTCTACTGCTGTAAAAAATCCTATTGTATAGTCTGTATAACCCATATCATTATCAATAGTACACGGTATGCCTATAGTAGGAATACCAGCATTTGAGAGAGCCTTTGCACCTTTAAAGGTTCCATCTCCACCTAAAACTATCACCCCATCTATTCCAAATACATCTATAACATTTAAGGCCTTTTGAAATCCTGCATCAGTTATAAATTCATCAGATCTACTGCTCCTTAACACTGTCCCTCCTCTATGTATTATGTCAGCCACTGAAGAAAGTTGCATCTCTTCTATTTCTCCATTTACAAGTCCATCATATCCTTGTTTTATACCTACTATTTTTATATTGTTATAAATAGCTGTTCTAACCACGGCTCTTATGGCAGCATTCATTCCCGGTGCATCACCACCACTTGTAAGTATTCCAATAGTTTTCATTTTTTCCTCCTTATTATACTTATTTAATAGCTCGTTGCAGAACTCTACAACTCGCATATTTACTACGTTTATTTA
>NZ_JBQDAA010000068.1:0-3351 GCF_052089545.1 Tissierella sp.
AAATACTACAGTATCAACTTTTCTTGAATTTTCAAACTGTGTTCTATTTCTTATAAGCAAACCATTCTTAGCTGATTGTGCTGTGGATGTTGCTACCACTAGTGGCATTGCAAGCCCAAGTGCATGTGGACATGTTATTACCATTACTGTAACCATTCTTGCTAAAGCAAAAGTAAAATCATCACTTATGCTATACCATACAAACAATGTAGCAAACCCTACAGTAAGAGCTATTATAGTTAGCCAAAATGCTGCCCTATCTGTTAAGTTTTGAGTTTTAGATTTCGATTCTTGTGCTTTTTCAACCATGTCTATAACTTTTGATAAATATGAATCTTTTCCTATATCTTTAACTTCTACCTCTATTGAACCATCTCCATTTATGGATCCTCCGATAATTTGTTCATTTTCACCTTTTTCAACAGGCTTTGATTCCCCTGTTAACATCGATTCATTTATATGACTCCTTCCTTTTACTATAATTCCATCTGCTGGTATCTTTTCTCCAGGCTTTATAAGTATTTTATCATTAGAACTCAGTTCACTTATATCAACATCTACTACTTCACCGTCTTTAATTAAATGGGCAGTATTTGGCATGAGTTCAGCTAATTTTTCCAAAGCACTTGATGCACTTAATACAGCTCTCATTTCAATCCAATGCCCTAAAAGCATAATGTCAATAAGTGTAGCGAGCTCCCAGAAGAAATCATTTCCTTTAAGACCAAAAACTACAGCTGAACTATATACATACGCTACTGTTATTGCCATAGCTATAAGAGTCATCATACCAGGCTTTTTTTCTTTTAATTCATCTTTTAAGCCTGTTAAAAATGGCCAACCACCATAAAAGTAAATAAATGTAGCCAAAGCAAATAATAAATAGTTACTTCCAGCGAAAGCAACCTCTATGTTTGTCCATTCTTGAATCATAGGTGAAAGAACAAGTATAGGAACTGTAACAATTAATGATATGAAAAACCTTCTTTTAAAATCTTGAATCATCATCTCATGATGATTGTGATGGTTATGACCCTTATCTTTTTCATGATCATCTTGACCATTATCTTCTTTATGATTATGTCCTTCAGTATTTTCATGTTGATCATAATTATTTTTTTTATCCATTTCAATAGCCTCCTTTAATTTTTATTTATCAATAATATACCCATTTATTTAAGATTTATATAAAATCTTGATTTTAACCCTTGTGATTGTGTATTTATATTATATATGCATATATAAAAAACCAAGCTAAGATTTTATTTTCTTAGCTTGGTTTTTTACTCCTATTTATCTACCATATCATATGGTTTCTTCCCATTCTTCTTCCTCCATTAGATCCATAACCACAACGGTTATTTAAATAACCATTCTTTTCGTGAAATGCATCTTCATATTTATAATGTTCTTCCCAAACCTTAGCATCTTCCTCTGTAATAAATCCTTTTTCTACCATGTTTTTTAGATTGTCTTTTTTATCTTGTAATCTATCTTCTCTAAATTGTTGAGATTCTTCACTTTTATAATCCATATCAACACCTTGATTTTCTACAGAACTATCAGCATATGTAAATGCTGAAAATAAACCAACTGCTAAGGTTAAACTAAGTGCTATCATTATCTTTTTCATATATCCATCTCCCCCTCATTTTCTTTAATTAAACTATATTACATTATTATGAAGGAATTATGAAGATATATATTTAAATTTAATATTAGATTCTGCATTTTAGTAAGTAATATCACATTCCTCACTTATCCATAAAAGATGTTGTTTGTTGCAAACCTGACCTATCAGTTATCAAGTAAAGTATGTTTTATTATAGTGTTTTTTATAATTCATTGCTCATGTCCATTGTATCTTATTCACGATTTTAGAATATAATAAACATCTATAGATGTCTTTATATAAATATTCTTTTTATTTAAGTTCGATAAACCTTTTCATATATATTTACTTCTTCTTCCAAGTCATATTTTTCTCTAGATTTAAGTCCTGATTCACCCATTTCTTTTCTTAATTTAAGATCTTCAACTAACTTTGTAGCATAGTATTGAAACTCTTTTTCATCATTAAATAAAAATCCATCGACTCCATGATTTACAATAGCTTTGTTTCCAGCAATATTAGTTGCTATTATAGGCTTACCCATCTGTTGTGCTTCTAACAAGGTATTTGGCATTCCTTCTGAAATAGATGTGTTAATTACTATATCAGATTCTAAAATAAATTCTTGTGCCTTTTTATGTGAAACTTCTCCAAAGTATTTTGCCCACTTTTTTTCATTTATCTTTTTCTTAAACTTATCGCCTAGTTCCTCTTCTAAAATTGGACCAATTACAATTAATTGAATATTTCCTATTTTTTCTTTTAGTCCAGAAATCAACTCAAGCATTTTTAAAGGTGCTTTGACTCTACGTATTCCAGCAGCAAAAAGAAAAGTAACATTATTTGAAGGCTGTAAATTTCTAGTTGACTTTTCTTTATGTTTTTTTTCTATTCCTACAGACATAGGTGTTTGAGGTATTACTTTTATTTTTTCTTCAAATATTCCTTCTTCCATTGTTTTTTCCCTAGCTTCATCATGAAATACAATAATTCCATCTGTTTTATTCAATAAGTCTATTATTTTATCTTTACTTTCTTTTGCTTCTTGTAATTGTTTAAGATCTGTACCTGTAAAACTAACTATTATAGTTTTATCTATATGAATTAGCAAATCATGAATCTTTAATAGGGACTTAAATACATGGAATGCATGAATTACATCATATTTTTCTAGGCATTTTCTTGTTACATCATTTACTTCAACAATATCTACCGTAACTCCTCTTTTTTTAAAACCTTTAGCTAGTCTAGTTACAGTTATCCAATTTCCACCTGTTTTTACAGTTTCATTAGGTATTATATATAAAATTTTCATAATTTCATCTCCAGTAATATAAGGTTAAATATATTTATTACCTTTATCTTATCATACTCCATAATACCGATACAATTAGATAGTTGTATCTAGCGAATAAAAAGGTACTTTTAAACCCCGGGGTCTAAAAGTACCTTTTTATATTTTTATTAATTTATAATAATTTTAGTAATCCGATTATTTAAAGTTTACAGTAAACTAGGGTTTGTAAGAGTATACCATACAATTAGAGCTCCTAATGCCAGGATTAAAATTGCAATATCAGCACTAACACCTGTTAATTCCTTACCCCATACTTTACTACTTTTTGATTGATCAAATTTATAAAAAGCTGAGTTTATCCTTAAAGCCATCTTCTTACTACCATTTTTAAATGATTCTCCTGTAGACTTAAAGTACTCTAAAACTCCATGACCAATAATAG
>NZ_JBQDAA010000068.1:3361-6109 GCF_052089545.1 Tissierella sp.
GTACTTCTTTTAACTATTATTCCTACTGCTCCTTCTATAGTTAACCAAACTGGAGGATGCCAATGAAAGGCACCAGTTTTAAGTCCTAACCAACAAACTAAGGCACCGAGAATTAAAGTTATTATCATATCGAATATATCTTTAGAGTTCCAGAAAGAAAGCCCTATTAAACTTGTAGATATGCTTTCCATGCCCAAAGCCTCAGCTGCTGGTACTATAGCATTATTTAATAGAAGTTCTGGTCTGATTCCTATCACCAGCATAACCACACCTATTAAAGCCATAGATATTTGTAGTTTTGAAGACCCTCTATCTTCGATTTTTAACTTTGTAGTTTCTCCAAAGAATGTAAGATAATATAGCTTACTAAAGGATGCAGCTGTTCCAACACCTACAAGAGAAAATAGCCTTTCTACCCATATTAGCCATGATGTTCCTGTTTCAGCAGCTAAGCTAACCCCATGGTGCAATAGAGACTTACTAGCATATCCATTCAGTCCGGGTGCACCAGTGATTCCTAAAACAGCTAATAACATAAGTATAGCAGTTATGGGAAAACGGCGCCAAAGTCCGCCTAATTTATAAAGGTCCGTCTCTCCTGTATGAAGGTATATTACACCAACACCTAAAAATAGAGCAACCTTAAAGAGGGCATGGTTAATTATATGATAGATTGAACCTGATAATCCCAATCCTCCATTTGATCCTAGATAAAGTGCAATACCTAAACCCAAGATAATATAACCCATTTGACTAACACTATGATAAGCTAAAAGTTTTTTCGCATTGCTTTGAATCAAAGCAGCTAAAACACCCAATAACATAGTAAGAGTTCCTAAAATAATAATACCAGTTCCTAACCAAGTCATCCCAGCTCCTAGTTTAACACCCCAGCCAGCAAACTCACCTGTTCTTATAAGGCCATATGCTCCTACCTTAATAATAAGTCCAGATAAAAGTGCACTACCAGGTGTAGGTGCTACTGAATGGGCGTGAGGTAGCCAAAGATGCAGCGGTACCATACCAGCCTTAATTCCAAATCCCGCTAGAAATATAGCTATGCTCCAAGCAAACAGCTTAGGATTTAAGGATGTAACCATTTCTGAGCCAATTTTAGGAAGTACATCTGTAGCTGATCCCATCACAGCAATTCCTAGTGCTACCAAGAGACCACCAACTATACTAAAGAACAAGTAAAAATATCCCGCCTTAATTGCACCTTTATCCCATCTATGAATAACCCAAAAATATGAAGCGATAGTCATTAACTCAAAAAACAGTAACATTGTTAATAAACTACCGGCTAAAAATATGCCTAAAACTGCGGACAAAGTAAGCAATGTGCACAGCTGAAAAATCAATTCTTTACCTTCGTATTCCATATATTTAGGCGAATATATAGAAACTACAACCCAAAGAAAAGCTGCTAATATAACAAATATAGCAGATAAAGCATCAGCATGAAAAGTCATAACAAAGGGACCGGACATCGCTATACTATAATTTAATGGCGTTCCTCCAAAAACATCTTTCAATCCAAAGATAGCTAGTAAAAAAACAGCTAAGCTAAATATAAAAGGTGTTTTTCTAGATTGATTCTTCATAAATAAAAGAATTAATGCCCCTATGAGTGGAATAGCCATAAGCATTACAAGTAACATAAATTTACATCTCCTTTTTAAAAGAACGAATTGACAACAGCCTCAACTCCAGGCCAAACTATTCCAGGCCACAAGCCTATCAAAAGTGAAATTGTAGATAATATCATTGTAGGAACAAGCATAAGTTTTAAGCTAGTTCCTTTTTCCATATCCTTTTCAACCCTTTTCCCACGAAAGGCATCAACAATAACCGGTATAAAGCACACGGCATTGACGATACCACTTATAACCAATACAAGGGCAAGAGGCCATCTTCCACTTTCTACACTACCTTTCATCAAATAATACTTTCCCCAAAATGTGTTCAAAGGAAGCATTCCGATCATTCCAATAGCAGCAATGCTAAATGAAACCATGGTTTTTGGTAGAAGCCAGCCTACTCCACCAAGTCTACTTATATCTGTTTCACCTGTCTGTTCAGAAATAATTCCTGCACAAAAGAAAAGACTAACCTTCAAGGTAGAATAGCTAATCATATGCATTATTGCACCAGCTAATCCCCAAGGTTGAAGGGTGAAAACACCTAGTAATATGTAGGAAAGGTGACTAATAGTCTGATAAGCCAATCTACGTTTTAAAACATCTTGACGAGCAGCAATTATAACTCCCATCAAAATAGTAAATCCTATAACCCAAGGCATAATTTTACTAAGAGGCAACTGACTAACAAGTTCATATCCAAATACTGAATAAACAACTCTTACAATTCCATACGCTCCTGAATAAACTACTGCTACTGCGTGAAGCAGGGCACTGACAGGAGTCGGTGCTGCCATTGCTCCCGGTAACCATCTATGCAGTGGCATTATAGCTGCCTTTACACCAAATCCTATTATGAACAAAGCTAAAAGCCAGTTAAGCCCTTGGCCATTAAACCCAGCTAAAATAGCATCTCCAGAAAAATCAAGGTTTCCTGTCCAACTATAAGTGATTACCATAGCAATCAAAATAGCTCCTGCTCCAGAAAGACTGTATAGTATATATTTTGATCCAGCCTTTATTGCCTTAGGTGAACGTTCATGGATAACTAAAGGATAAGTAACAAAGGTTAATACTTCATAAAATAAATATAAAGCGATAAGGTTTC
>NZ_JBQDAA010000068.1:6119-10694 GCF_052089545.1 Tissierella sp.
AAAAAGCTACTCCAAGAGTCACACTAAAAGCTAACAATAAAAATGTATAATAAGTACTTTGTTTATCTTTGCCTTTCATATATCCAAAAGAATATACAGCAGCAAAAACCCATAGACTTGATGCTATCAGCCCAAAAACTACACCTAATGGATCTGGATCAATGCTCCATGCAAATCCTGCAAACTTACCGGCTATTCTTACGCTTTCACCTGAAAAAACAAGGAAAGCAACTCTCCAGCTAAAAAATGCACCTAATACAGCAAAGAAAAGTACTACAATATTTCGTATACGGCTTTTGATCCTTGGCATTGTTGCAACGATCAAACCACCTATTATTCCACTAAGTAAAGCCAAAACAAGATTAATCATCTAATATATCTCCCCTCCTCTACTGAATCATTAAAAGTTCAGTAGCAGCTCTGCTAGCTAATTCTAATATAGATCCTGGTAAAATTCCTAAGATTATCACAGCTGCACCTAAGATAATAAGAGATATCTTTTGTGGTAAAGCAGGATCTTTGAAATCTCCTTCCGGCTTTGGTTCAAAATAAGCGATTCTAATAATCGGTAGAAGATAAGCAGCACAAAGCACGCTTCCTAAAATAATTATAATTGCCGGTAAAATATTTCCAGATTCTAAACTTCCAAGAAGCAAATACCATTTTCCTACAAAGCCAGAAAATAGTGGTATTCCTATAAGTCCTAGACTTCCAATTGTAAAAACTCCCATAGTTATAGGCATTTTTCTTCCAATACCAGCTAAGTCACTAATGTTTTTCTTTCCACTTGCAGCAATCATAGCCCCAGCTGTTAAAAACAGAGATGATTTTATAACTGCGTGGCTAGCTAGGTAAAACAAGGTTCCTGTTAGTCCTTTTATATTCATCAATCCTAAGCCCAAGAAAAGATAACCCACTTGAGCGACAGTGGAATAGGCTAGTCTTCGCTTTAATTCCTTCTGGGTGATAGCAAATAAAGAACCAGCAATAATGGCAATCATACCTGCTAGCACTAAGATTCTGTTTATATTGAATTGTATCATTAGATCTTGTCCAAATACATTATACATAAATTTTAAGAAACAAATCATATACCCTTTTACAGCAAGTCCTGATAAAATAGCACTAGCTGGGGTTGGAGCATTTGAGTGTGCATCTGGTAACCATACATGTAATGGAAATAAAGCTGACTTTACTCCAAATCCAATAAGTGTAAAACTCATTGCTATCCATACTACATGAGTACTGTTTTGCCAAACTTGAAGAAGTTCTTGATGAGCAAAGCTCATATTTAAGTGACCAGTTAATATATATATAAATCCAATTGCACCAAGGACAAAACTAGAACCTAAAGTTGCTAATATCAAATATTTAAATGCCGCTTCTGATGCACGCGGATGATTACGAGCACTTACTAAAGCACAACTACTTAGGGTAGCTACTTCAACCAAAACAAATACGTTGAATAAGTCATTTGTTAGTGCCATTCCCACCAAGGCACCTCCAAGTAATAATAAAAGAACATAAAACCTAGTAGCTCGTTCTTTGCTTCCTATCTCCTCAATTAAATTATTCTTTGAAAATAAAGCAATGGGAAGGCTAATACCAGTTACAACAAGTATGAAAAATGCTGCTAAACTATCTACTTTTAACTCTATTCCCCATGGAGCAGCCCAGCCACCCATGTTATAAATAATTGGCTCACCATTTTGTAATAAAACCATAGATGCTAGATATCCTGCACCTATAAGCCACAAAGTTTCAGTAGAAATCACTAAACCTTCTACCAACTTTCTACGACGAGAAAATGTAGGTAAAATAAAAGCTACAAATAAAGGTATGATAACAACAAATACTGGCAAGTTAGCTGTAATAGTAGACATCATTTGTTCGTCACCTCATTTCTCATTTCTGCTATTTTTTTAGCATCTGTAGTTCCATATGATTTATGTAATCGAATAATAAGAGCTAAAGCAAAAGCAGTTACACTTACACTAACAACTATTCCAGTCAACATTAAAGCTGAAGGTAGTGGATTAATATAAGTCGATTGCGGACTAGCCTTATCAAGGATAGGCACAGCCGCACCTCTAATATTACCAGCACCAACAAACATTATAAAAATAGAACTTTCCATAATATTAATTCCAATTAATTTTTTGAATAAATCAGATTTTGTTAACACAATAAGAATTCCAATAACAAATAAAATAATGGCAATTGTGTATGGATAGTTTACCATGAGTTTTCTAAGTAAAATCTTCATGATTCTTCCCCTTTCATTGTGAAAAATAAAGTTATGATAGTACTAGCTACCCTGATACCAACACCAAGACCAAGAAGAGAGATAAGTCCTCCAGAAGCAAGGCTACCTGGTGATCCAAGACTGATACCTGTAAGCTTGTTTGATAAAAAAGGAGCACCTTTTATGATTCCTATAAGTCCTATAAGTCCATACCAAAGAGTACCGTAACTTTCTACCCAAACAAGAACCTTTTCTGGAATCTTCTTTTTGCCCTTTCCTACACCATATATAGTAGAAAACACTATAAATGCAAGTCCCAATATAATTCCTCCTGGAAAAGATCCTCCATGGAGAATAACATAAAATCCATATATACAAATAAAAGGTACAATTATGGCAGCTATTCGCTTAAAAATGAAATCTCTCACTTGCCATCCTCCTCCTTTTTAATAGGCTTTAAGGTAAGAACCACAGCCAATGTTGAAGTAAATAATACAATTGTCTCAAACATAGTATCATAAGCCCTATAATCAAGAACAATCGAGGTTACCATATCTAAAACTCCAGTATCATCTAAAGATTTTTCAATATATCGCTCTGACACCTGATTATGTATAGGATTATCAGCCATTCCATAAGGAGGAAGCTCTGCTACTGCAAGCAATACTCCAAATACTGCCAATAAAACTATGATAAGGATCAGTAGATTTTTTATTTTCACCACTACTCCTCCTTTCTATTAGTACGGAAAATAGCAACCATCATCAAAATAGTCATAGATATTCCAGCAGCTGCTTCCGTAATAGCAAGATCAGGACTATTCATCTGTAGCCAAATTAATGCCATAGTCAAACTGTATGCACCATAAATAATAACTGCATGTAACAAATCCTTAATAAAATATATAGCTAAAGATGCTACAATTAAGACAGAAAGTAACACCATAATTAAATAATCAACAGCTATAAAATTCATAATATTACTCCTTTCTCATCCTCGTAGTTTTAGTAGGCCTTGCACCATACATCACGCCAGCCTTAGCTATTAAATGTGACATAGTAGGATTTATAATCCAAAATAATATTAAAATAAATATAAGTTTAAACCGTAAAATCCAACTAGGACTAAGTAATAAAAGTCCAATTCCCATAAAACCAACACCAAGGGTATCTCCTATACCTACTCCATGTATTCTAGTATAGGGGTCTGGAAATCTAAATAATCCTAAAGTTCCTAAACTAAAGGCCAAAAATGACCCAATAAAGCAAATAGTCGCTATAAACTTAATCATTTGAAGACACGTCCTCTCCATCACCATGTAATTCTTTTAATCTTGGCATCTTAAATTCCCAAACACTAGGAGTAAGCGCCTTGATAACCCAAAGTCCACCTGCAAATCCACATAACATAAATACAAAAGCTACATCGACAAAGCCATACTCTTCTCTATAAAATGCTAGTAGTAAAATAATCATACTTACCTTACTGGTAATAGCATTTATAGCAATAAACCTATCTATTACGGTTGGTCCTATTATCGCTCTTAACAGAACTAATAGAATCAGAATCAGAAATCCTACCATTACCAAAAACATGAGCTTTCCTCCTTTGTACCAACATTTCTAAATTTTTAATTTCGGAAATAATACTCCAATAGTACAAAGCTACTCCCGTTTCTTGCGTAAGTGCATGCACTGTAAATACATCAGTATCTGGATCAAAATCAATAGTTATCGTACCAGGAGTAATAGTTATACAAGTAGCTAGAAAAACCCTTCCCCAGTCACTTTTGATACCAGGTGTCAACTCTAAAAATATTGAATTCACCGGTAAATCAGCAAATAGCAATATCTTAATCACATTTATATTAGATTTAATCACATTTCCTATCAATATTATGATACAACGACCGAAAAGCAATAATTCTCTAGGAGATAATAGACTAGGCAATCTTTTATTAAGACTTTTCCAAAACCAAACAGCAAATAGGGAAATAACTATTCCAACTATAACATGTTGTAGATCTACAACCCCTGAGATCACCATCCAAAATATGAATAAAGAAGTAAATGAAACCAATGATCTCTTATACAAAACAAACCACCTCTTTTTAATTTTTGTAAACACAAAAAAAAGCACAGGCAAATATGCCCAACGCTTGGAACGTTGCTATTAATATACATTAAAATATACTATATATGATTATAACATAAAATACAGTTAAAGCAAAAATAACAATCAAAACTATATTGCCTATAAAATATACTTTTATACTTTGTTTCTTCATATAGATATATTACTAGCAAATATATATGAATACTTTAACCTGA
>NZ_JBQDAA010000069.1:0-10631 GCF_052089545.1 Tissierella sp.
AAATGGAGAGCTAGAAAGATTAAAAGCTGTAAAGGTAAATCCAACAGCAGCAAATAATGAAATTTTAGTAAAATTAGGCTCTACATCTACTCAAAGCCCTACAACGGCTGCTGAACTTATAAGAAGACCAGAATTAGATTATGAAAAAATAAGAGAATTTGATCCTGACAGAAAAGATCTTTTAAGAGAGAAAAAACTTCAAGTTAAAACACAGATAAAATATGAAGGATATATCAAAAAACAAATGATTCAAATTGAACAGTTTAAAAAACTAGAGAAAAGAAAACTAGACTTTGACTTTGATTACTCACCTGTTAAAGGACTAAGCAATGAAGCCATGCAAAAACTTAATAAAATAAAACCTGATTCAGTGGGTCAAGCATCTAGAATATCAGGAGTTTCTCCGGCAGATATAAATGTACTTCTTATATATCTAGAGCAAAAAAGAAGAAAGGACACTATGAATGACTAATATAGATGTATTATTAAAGGGTGTTAAGAAATTAAACTTAGAACTTACAGAAAGAGATAAGGAAAGATTTTTAAATTATAAGGAACTTTTAGAAGAGTGGAACAAAAAGATAAATATAACTACTATAACTGAAGATAGTGAAGTTGACATAAAACATTTCTTGGATAGTCTTACAGCACTATCTTCAGATTTATTTAAAGGAGAAAAAAGTGTTATAGATATAGGAACAGGCGGAGGATTTCCTGGTATTCCATTAAAAATACTGTCTGATAATCTAGATGTAACACTTCTTGATAGTTTAAATAAAAGAATAATATTTTTAGATGAAGTTATTGAAAAGCTTGGATTAAAAGGTATAAGAGCTATGCATGGAAGAGCAGAGGAACTATCCAGAAAGGCTGAGTACAGAGAAAAGTATTCTATAGCTGTATCTAGAGCAGTGGCATCTTTAGAT
Source organism: Tissierella sp. (assembly GCF_052089545.1). Lineage (GTDB taxonomy): Bacteria > Bacillota > Clostridia > Tissierellales > Tissierellaceae > Tissierella_A. Next base: position 927 of record NZ_JBQDAA010000069.1, read on the forward strand.
ACCTTAAGTGAATATTGTTTACCTTTTGTAAAAGTTGGTGGGCATTTTATAGCCATGAAAGGTCCAGATGTAGAAGAAGAGATAAAATTAGGTCACAATGCTATAGAGATTCTAGGTGGTAAAATAGTAGAAAGTAAAATTGTGACACTTCCAGAGAGTGATATAAAACATTCTTTGATAATTATAGAAAAAATACGACAAACATCTCAAAAATATCCTCGTGGTGGAGGAAAACCTAGAAAAAAACCATTATAAAATGTAATAAATTGATGTAAAAAACATGGGAAATAAACTAGGAAATATATAAGATTTATAGTATCATTATATATGAAGGAAACTTTATCCAAGACAAAATCTACCAAGATAAGGTTACATATATCATACTATAAGGAAGAGGTGCTCATATGTCAGTTCAAAAACAAATAAAATATATTCCTATATCTATTATAAGACCTAATCCATATCAGCCTAGGAGGATTTTCAATAGGAAAGCTTTGGTAGAACTCTCAGAATCTATAAAAGAATTTGGAGTAATCCAACCTATAAGTGTAAGAAAGACATCAAACGAAAACTATGAGCTTATAGCAGGTGAAAGAAGGCTTAGAGCTACAGAGCTAGCAGATTTAACGGAAATTCCTGCTGTAATAGTAGAATATAGAGATAATGAATCTGCTATAGTAGCCCTAATAGAAAATCTTCAAAGAGAAGACTTAAATTTTATGGAAGAAGCAGAAGGCTATCAAAATCTAATAATTGATCATAGCTTTACCCAACAAGAACTATCTAAAAAAATAGGAAAATCTCAATCTACCATAGCAAATAAAATTAGATTACTAAAACTACCTATGGATATTCAAAAAATCCTCGTAAGTGAAAGCCTTACAGAAAGACATGGAAGGGTGCTTTTAAAACTTCCAGATGATGAATTAAAAATGATGGTTTTAGAAAAGGTTATAGAAAGTGATCTAAATGTAAATGCTACAGAAAACTTAGTGGATGATATTTTAAATAGTCTTAGAGGGAAAGAAGATAAGGAAGAGACACCTCAACAAAGTATTAAATCCCTTATAAATATTAGAATATATTTAAATACAGTAAAAAAAGCATATAGTGCTATAAAAGAATTTGGAATAGATGCAAGCTATAAAGAAGTAGACAAAGAAGATCATGTAGAGGTAGTAATTAAGATACCTAAAAATAAATAAAAGAAGATGTTCCACGTGGAACATCTTCTTTTATTTCAAATACATATTATGATATCTAAGAGACGATGGTTAAAATGAATATAAAAAACACATATAAAAAAGTATATTAAGAGAATTAGATAGATTGCTTATAAGATATTAGATATCTACAATACTTTATCCTAAAAAAAACATAGTATTAGTAGATGGAAAACATAAAATCCTCTACGTAGAACTTGTTTTATCTCTATAAAGTATATACTATTATATTTATAGAATAATAAGAAACCGACTAATATAAAAGAACACTTTAAAAGTATTGAGATAGCATCTATATATTATATTAAGATTTACTCTACAAGACCTAAATTGAAAAGATAGAATGAGTGAATATATATAAAACATTAAATGTTCCACGTGGAACATCTAAAGAAAGGAATAAATAAATTGAAAAAGAAGATAAAATTAAGTGATGAAAATAAAAGAGAGATGAAACATAAAATATCCACCTATTTTTCGGAAGAAAGAGATGAAGATTTAGGTGAACTTGCTTCACAATTAGTATTGGATTTTTTCATAGAAGAACTAGCCCCTCATATATACAATCAAGGGGTAGAGGATGCACATAACTATATGAATGATAAAATAGAAGACCTATTTGCCCTGCAAATAGTTAGGAGATAAAAACATATAAAAGATAAAAAGGAATGTTCCACGTGGAACATTCCTTTTTTTATCTTAAAATTATATTATCCATCTAACAAGTTTTAATGATATAATAATAAATATTTGTAGATAAATATCTTATGTTTTTCATTCAGAGCTTGTCAAAGAATATTAAAAGGATAAATGCAGGGAAAATATCTTGAGTCTGTCATTCTGAGCTTGTCGAAGAATCTTATATAGTAACACTTGATACAGTGAAGAATCCTACCTTGTCATCCTTGTACGTGTTTAATGTGGCTAGTCCCTTTAGGAGAACACAAGGAAGAATCCTTATTTTAGGCTAAGAAAAGAAGATCCTTCGTCGCTATGCTCCTCAGGATGACAGAGACAGTAGTATTTTGTATTTTTCATTCTAAGCCTACCGGAGAATCTTAAAAGGGTTAATGCAAGCAAAACGTTTTGTATTTGTCATTCTGAGCTTGTCGAAGAATCTTAAAGGGGTGAGGATTTGTATTATGTTTATATGATAACTAATTGGAACAATAAAGTTTTATACACTGGAATAACAAATAATTTGGAACGTAGAATTTATGAGCATAAAAATAAATTAATAAAGGGCTTTACTTCAAAATATAATATAAATAAATTGGTTTACTTTGATTATACAGAAGACGTCAACTCAGCTATAATGAAAGAAAAACAAATCAAAGGTTGGATTAGGAAAAAGAAAGATAAATTAGTAGAAAGCATAAATCCAGGATGGAAAGATTTGTCTGAAAAGTTTAAAGGATAAGATCCCGATCCTAGTGAAAATCCTAAATATTAGTATTTTGTATTTGTCATTCTGAGCTTGCCGAAGAATCTTATGTAGTAATACCTTGGTAGAGTGAAGAATTTGCCCCTGTCATTCTTAATACAATGAAGGATTTTTTTTAGGCTAGAAAAGAAGATCCTTCGTCGCTATGCTCCTCAGGATGACAAGAAAATATTTATGATACACTTTTATATAAAAACCTTCCTTCAAAATTTCTCGTAAAATTAAACCTTTAACAAGGAAATTATATAACTCAAAAAATAATAAATAAGCTAGACAAGTAACCATATAATTCATACATGAATTATATGGTTACTTCTTTAAATTCATCAAAACTATGCAAACTTATTAATAGATAATATTTCCATTAAAAGAATGTTCCACGTGGAACATTTTTACTTTATTTACCCTTAAAATATGATACTATATAGGTAAGATATAAAATGGATGGTGAAAAAATGAGTAAGACAATAGCTATATTCAATCAAAAAGGTGGAGTTGGAAAGACTACTACAAGTATAAACTTGGCTGCAGGAGTTGGAAAGCTGGGTAAAAAGGTTCTTCTTATAGATTTAGATCCTCAAGGAAACTCTACAAGTGGGCTTGGTATAGAAAAAGAAGCCATAGAAAATCAACTATATGATGTTTTGTCAGAAGATGTTGATATAGAAAGGGCTATTTATGAAACTTCAGCTGAAAATGTATTCATACTACCTTCTAATAGCGATCTTGCAGGCTTAGAGGTAGAACTTGCTAGGGAAGGAAACTGGGAAGAGCTATTAAAGATGAGACTTGAACCTATTAAAAATAAATTTGACTATATATTTATAGATTGTCCTCCTTCTTTGGGTATACTAAGTGTAACAGGTCTTATAGCATCTAATAGTGTTATAATACCTATACAATGTGAGTATTATGCTTTGGAAGGTGTAAGCCAACTTTTCACTACAATAGAGCTTGTAAGAGGTAGTTATAATCCTAACCTGGAAATAGAAGGGGTAGTATTAAGTATGTTTGATGGTAGGACAAACCTTTCTATACAAGTGGTAGAAGAGGTTAAAGATTATTTTAAGGGTAAGGTATATACAAGTATAATTCCAAGGAATGTAAGACTTGCAGAAGCGCCTTCTCATGGCCTATCTATTATGGATTATGATAATAGATCTAAGGGTGCTGAAGCCTATAAAGAACTTTCTGAAGAATTTCTAGAATATGTAGAATAAAGAGTAAATGGGAAGGATGATTTTTTTATGACAAGTAAAAAAAGGGGACTTGGAAAAGGATTATCTGCCTTACTTGGAGATAATTCATCAATAGATACCCTAATAAGTGAGAAAAAAGATAAAGAGGGTAAAAAGATAGAATACATATCCCTTATAAAAATAAAGGCAAAAAAAGACCAACCTAGAAAAGAATTTGAAAAAGAAGCCTTAAAAGAACTTTCAAACTCTATTAAGGTTCATGGAGTAATTCAACCAATTCTTCTTAGAAAAAAAGATGAAAATTATGAAATAATAGCAGGTGAAAGAAGGTTTAGGGCTTCTAAACTAGCAGGATTAAAAATTATTCCAGCTATAGTATTAGATGCTAAGGATATAGATGTAGCTAAACTTGCACTTATAGAAAATGTTCAAAGAGAAGATTTAAATCCAATTGAAGAAGCTATAGCCTATCAAAATCTTATGAAGGATTTTGATTTAAAACAAACTGAACTAGGAGAAACTATAGGTAAGAGTAGATCATATATAACAAATAGTCTTAGACTTTTAAACTTAGATGAAAAAGTGATAGATTATATTTATAATGGAGATTTAAGTCAAGGACATGGCAAAGTACTGTTAGGAATAAAGGATAAAAAAGAACAGGTTGAAATAGCTGAAAAGATAATAGAAACAGGATTGAATGTAAGAAAAACAGAAGAAGAGGTAAAAAGAAATAAAAAAACTACGCCAAAAAAATCTAAAGGCTCTAGTAAAGATCCATATGTAGTAGATTTAGAAGACCAACTTATTAGATCACTTGGTACAAAGGTAAACTTAATTATAGGGGATAAAAAGGGTAAAATAGAGATAGAATACTATAATGATGAAGATTTGAAAAGAATTTTTGAAATCCTAACTAATTAATGTTCCACGTGGAACATTAATTGCAGAAAGGAGAAAATCATGGAATATAATATATATCTTGTGGATTCATTTACAGATGAAAGCTTTAAAGGAAATCCAGCCGGAGTTGTTCCTGATGCAAAAGGATTAAGTGAAAAAGAAATGCAAAAAATTGCAAGAGAGTTAAATGCACCAGAGACTGCATTTGTAATTCATAGTGATAGTGAAAATTATAAGATAAGATTTTTTACACCTTATGAAGAAGTAGACTTTTGTGGACATTCTGCTTTAGCAGCATTTTATATACTTGCTTTAAAAGGCTATATGACAGCTTTAGAATCAGGTATAAAATCAGTTTATATACTTTTTAATGAAAAGAAGTTAGAGGTAGAAATTTATTTTTATAACTATGAAATAATAAATATAGTACTAAAACTAGGAACTCCTCTAGAAGATGGTCTTATCAGTGATGAAAATGAGCTTTTAAAGATACTAAACTTAAAAATTGAGGATTTAAATCTAGAAGATAAATTAGAAAAAATACCAATTATAGATTTCAGTGATAAATATGCCTTTATATGGGTAAAAGAAAAAGAGAAAATGGATAAGATAAAGATAGATAAAAAAGCTCTAAAGTTAAGTTTAGAAAAGAACAATATAGAAGGTATTCATTTGTTTTCTTTACCTGAAAAAAATTCTAAAATTATTTATACTAGAAGTTTTTCTATTATAAATAATCTAGATGAATCTCCAGCTACATGTTCAGCCAATGGAAGTCTTATATATCTTTTGAAAACAAAAGGATTTATAAAGGCTAACACTATAAGTGTAATTCAAGGTGAAAATATAGGAAGAAAGAGTAATATATCTTGTTATATAGAAAAAAAGAATAATAAATATAAAGTGGAAGTTGGAGGAAAAGGAAAAGTAATTTTAGAAGGAATAATAAATGTTGGATAACTCATTTTGAGTTGCAAATATAAAGGAGGATGGAAAAATGTATATTGATAAAAGTATAAAGGAATATGTAATGACAACTGCAAGTGGTGATCCTACACCTGGAGGTGGAAGTGTTTCTGCTGTAGCAGGAAGCCTTGGAAGTGCACTTACATCTATGGTTTATAATTTAACAAAGGGTAAAAAAGCATATGATGAATTAGATGAAAGTACAAAAAAGGAAATGGATGAAAATTTTAAAGAAATTGAAAATAGTATAGAAAAATTAAATAACTTTGTAGATGAAGACACTAAAGCTTTTGACGATGTAATGAAAGCTTTCAAGATGCCTAAAGAAAGTGAAATAGAAAGACAAAAAAGAACAAAAGCTATCCAAGACGGTTATAAAAAAGCATTAGAACTTCCTTTAGATGCTGCTAAAGAATGTAAAAAGGTTCTAGAGTGCCAAGAAGTCTTTGCAGCCTATGGAAATTCAAATGCCATAACAGATGTAGGGGTAGGTGCTTTACTCGCTTATACGGGGCTTGAGGGAGCTCTTTTAAATGTAAGTATCAACTTAAATAGTATAAAAGATGTAGATTATAGGGAAGAAAAAAGAAATGAAGTAGCAAATCTTTTAAAAGATGGAAAAGATTTAAAAGAAAAACTTATGAAAAAAGTATACAGTAGATTATAAAAAATATAAAATATTTAAGGAATAAAAGTATAAGTCCAATAGAAATTTCTATTGGACTTATACTTTTTCAAAAACAAGTAAACTAATAAACTGACTATATCTTCATAAAAATAAACTAAGATACCTTTATAAAAATATTTAGTATATATAATTATTCATAGCAGCTATTATATATTTAAGAAAAGGTTAAATTTTTATATTTCTAAAACAAAACTAAAGTTTAATATTTCCCACCAAAAAATGTTTAGGAGGTATTTCCAGGGAAATATTAAAACTATAAATAATTATTTAAAAATAATAAAAAAGCCTAAATTTTAGATTATCCTCTAAAATTTAGACCTATTTTTCTTTCTCCCTCTTTTTGACTACACTTCTAATGCTCTATGACAAGCTGCATAGTGTTTTGGTTTTACTTCTCTAAATTCAGGAACCTTCTTGTGACAAATCTCTATAGCATAAGGACATCTATCTACAAATCTACAAGCCTCTGGTGGATCTATAGGACTAGGCACATCTCCTTCAAGTACTATTCTTTGTCTTTCTCTTTGTTTTTTAGGATCTGGAATTGGTATTGAAGATAGTAAAGCTCTTGTATACGGATGGATTGGATTGTTATATAAATTTTCAGATTCCGCAAGTTCCATCATATGACCTAGATACATAACTCCAACCCTATCAGATATATACCTTACCATTGAAAGGTCGTGAGCTATAAATAGATAAGTAAGTCCAAGTTGTTCTTGTAAATCTTTTAAAAGGGTAACTACTTGAGCCTGTATAGATACATCTAGTGCTGAAATAGGTTCATCACATACTATAAACTCTGGATTTAGGGCAAGAGATCTTGCAACACCTATTCTTTGTCTTTGTCCTCCTGAGAACTCATGAGGGAATCTCATAGCATGCTCTTCATTTAAACCTACTAGTTCAAGTAATTCTACTACTCTTTTTGATTGTTCTTTTTTGTTTTTATATATTTTATGAATTTCTAAAGGCTCAGATATAATTTCCTCTACAGTCATTCTTGGGTTTAAAGAAGCATATGGATCTTGAAATATCATTTGAAAATTCCTTCTTACTTCTTGCATATCCCTTTGAGACAAGGTATATATATCTTGATCATTAAATATAACCTTACCATCAGTAGGTTCATATAATCTAATAAGGGTTCTTCCAGCAGTAGTCTTACCGCATCCTGATTCTCCTACAAGTCCAAAAGTTTCTCCAGGATATATATCAAAATCAAGTCCGTCTACAGCCTTTAATGTTCCTTCTCCTACCGTAAAATGTTTTTTTAAATTTCTAACAGATATAATAGGTTCCATTATATATCACTTCCTTCATTAGCTTTAGCCATAGGATGATTTAACCAACATCTGCTTGCATGTGTTTCCTTATGATATTCAAATTCAGGCATATTATCCTTACACACCTTCATTGCATAATCACATCTTGCAAAAAATGGACATCCTTTTGGTGGAATATATAGATCAGGAGGTGTACCATCTATAGAATATAGAGGTTCATCCCTTGACATATCTAGCTTTGGAACTGATGCCAAAAGTCCCCTTGTATAAGGATGTTTTGGATTATCAAATATGTCTTCAGTTGATCCTTGTTCAAGTATTTGTCCAGCATACATTACATTAACTAGATCACTAATATCAGCTACTACTCCTAAATCATGAGTTATTAAGATAATAGACATCCCTAGCTTTTTTTGTATATCTTTCATTAGTTCTAATATTTGAGCTTGAACTGTAACATCAAGAGCCGTAGTAGGCTCATCTGCTATAAGTAGTTGTGGATCAGATACCATTGCAAGAGCTATCATTACACGTTGTCTCATACCACCAGAAAATTCATGTGGATATTGGTTAATTCTCTTTTCTGGTTGAGGAACTGATACTAGTTCTAACATCTCTATTGCTTTTTTCCTTGCATCTTCTTTAGAGACTTTTTGATGTCTAATTAATCCTTCTACAATTTGTTTACCAACCTTCATAGTTGGATTTAATGAAGTCATTGGGTCTTGAAATACCATTGCTATTTCTTCTCCTCTGACATTTTCCATTTCTTTATCTGATTTTTTAAGTAAATCTATACCATTAAACATTATGTGACCATTTTTAAAGTAAGCAGGTGGTCTTGGAAGAAGTTGCATAATGGAATTAGCGGTTACACTTTTTCCACAGCCTGATTCTCCTACTATTGCCACTGTTTGCCCTTTTTCTACATCAAAACTAATACCTCTAACAGCTTCTACTTCACCAAAAAAAGTTTTAAATGATATGGCTAAGTCTTTTACTTTTAATACTTTTTCCATTTTCTCACCTCTTTATTTTCTAAGTCTTGGGTCTAATGCATCTCTAAGTCCGTCTCCTATAACATTAAATGAAAACATTATAAGCGATATAAAAAGCGCTGGAATAATTATCTGATAGAAAAGTCCCACAGACATTACAGCTAAACCATCATTTGCTAGTGTACCTAAACTTGACTTAGGAGCTTGGAGACCAAGACTTAAAAAGCCTAGTGTAGCTTCTGCAAATATAGCTCTAGGTATTGCAAGGGTAACATTTACAAGTATAGGACCTAGAGTATTAGGTATAATGTGTTTTTTAAGTATCCATCCATTATTAGCTCCAAGTGATTCACTTGCAAGTGAGTACTCAGCTTCCTTTAGCTGGAGAACTTGTCCACGAACCAGTATGGCCATGGGCACCCAGGATGTAAGACTCAGTGCAAATATAATTACGAAAAGACTGGTACCGGACCCGACGGTAGAAAAGACCACGGCCAGCAGTATAACTACCAGTAAATATGGTATAGAATAAATTATTTCAGCTATACGCATCATTATAGAATCTACTCTAGCACTAGCCATTCCAGAGATACCACCATATAAGATACCCATTACAAATACGATAACTGTTGCAGCAAGTCCGATAATAAGTGAATATCTAGTTCCAAACCAAACTCTAGTAAATAGGTCACGACCAAGTTCATCAGTACCAAACCAGTGTGTTGAGTCTGGATTATTATTTATTAAATCATAATTATTAGTTCTATAATCAAATTCATTTAAACTAGGACCAATAATAGCCATAATTATCATTAAGCTTATAATAACAAGTCCAGTCATTGCTAACTTATTTTGTTTTAATCTTCGCCATACATCTGGCCAATATTTTATACTTGGACGCTTTATAACTTCAGCATCTAAGTCATCTCTTACTACAGGTTCAAACATTTCTGTTTTAAAATCAACCATACTAGCGTCCCTCCTTAGTTATAGAAATT
>NZ_JBQDAA010000070.1:0-10611 GCF_052089545.1 Tissierella sp.
TGTGAAAGTTTTTCATATCAATTTTAAAAAGCTTAGCAATGGTTTCCATTCTTTTATTAAACATATGTGGTGTGAGCTCTAATTCTATGCGGATATCTTCTTTTGAATATAATTCTTTTATAATATTATCTGATAACATTAAAAGAAATCTCCTTTCTTTAACCAATATTTATTTTTTAATTATAATAATTTTTGATACAGATAATAAATTGGATAGTTTTTAAAAACTCCTAGTTCTTCTTCACTTAGATTTTCAAAATATATCATTGCTTCTGTTTTACTGCCAAATATTATACTTAAATGTAGTGAAGCGTCATCACTGCTTATTGATTTTAATTTTTACTTTAACTCTACAAGCAATTTTTCAAGATCACTTTCTAACCTTTCGTCTTTTCTTATTTTTACTTGTGCTAAGTTTATCTTTGTTATAAATGTGCTATCAATATCTTTTATATCAATATTACTTAATATAAATTCTGCAATATTTAAAAAGCCTAGTTCTTTCGTTATATCATATGATTTTATTAACTCTAAACAAAAATTATTGATATAATTCCATTTTTGAATTGAAATATTTGAAAAATCTTCAGTTTTTAAATATTTCTCAATTAATTGAAAATCAAAATTTATTGTATTAATCATAAAACTCGTATTAAAAGAATAAATTGCTAACATTGTTTCATTATCAACGACTAATTCTACTCGTTCAAGAAAATTATCAGAGAAGACATTATATATTACGTTATTATATTTCCATAAAATAAAATTGTTATTACCAAATAAAATTTTGTAGAATTTATCTTTTTTCATATTATATGCATTGAATTCTTTGTTTTTAATAATTTTTATAATTCCAACCATTTCACCGAGTTGTTTTTCAATATTATCATCATTAATGATTGTGCTTTTTTTAATTAGATTATCAGTTTCCACTGTTACTTGCTTAAATTCTGTTAATATACTTATGATCCTATCAACACTTTTATCTAATTTAAACTTATCTAATATAACTTGAACATCTTCAAATATAAATTCTCCTCCATTACTAAGTGCCTTGACTAAATTTAAAATCTCTAGATATCTGTCAATATTTTTTATTGGTAATAAAGAGTATTTTGCCTTTTTACTTTCATTGTATTTAGTCAAATAGAAGCTTTCATCTATAATTATTGATGTATATGTGGACGTAACATCAAATCTTATATTACCTTCATATATCACTTTTCCCTCTGAACAAATACTTCCTTTTTGTAATTTAGAAAATTTCTCTGGCCGTAATATCTCATCCGGTACTGTAACTTTAATATCTGAATCATTAATATGGATAAAACTATAAAAGTCATTTAAAGGAAATCCATTTTTATCTGTCACTATATTTTCGGGTGATGTAATTGTCATTTTTTGATTTCTTTTTTTATTAATAGAAAACTCAATAGGGTTAGCTTGCTTCTTGCTTTGTTTTAAATATTGAATACAATTATCATAAAAATCTTTATAAGAAGTAATTTCATACATTTCAATTGTCACTGATTTTGATTTCGATTTTAGTTTATATTTTAGATACATAGGAAGTAATTGACGACCATAAACTTGACTCTCACCATTTTCATTAATTAAAACTACAAAATAGTAGCATCCTCCATCTTTTAAATACATTTCCAAATCTCTTTTATTAACTTTATTTTGTTTAAATAAACTAGGTTGCTTCTTTTTTGCTTTCTTCCCTTTTATTTGAACAGGTATATTACCTAAATAATCATCTTTAGTCTGACTGATTGAATCATAAATTTTTAGATGTCCATCATAACCTGGTTCCTTATCTTCATTAGCAATATAGCTTTTAATTTTAGAAGTATGAAGGCAATAATTTTTAACAGCATCAGTAGCAAAGTTCTCTATCATATAACTATTCATTTCCATCTCAAATCACCTCAAATTATATTTTGTACAGTCTATTTTTAATGTTTAAAGTATGCATAATTTCTCTTGTACTATATCCTTTAAGTTTCATTTCTACTACTTTATATTTTGTTTCAACTGAATATGCCACTCTTTTCATAGAAAAAACACCTCCGTATAAATTCATTTTAATATGAATTCAACGAAAGTGTTTTTATTTTACTCCCACATCCTGGGGTTAGTGCAAGATAGTTCACACTATATTTTTATACAGGATATTCACTCAGTTTCTCAATCATTTCATGATATAAAGCATTTGCTTCTTCTTTTCGAGAGATGCCATGAACATTCATTCTGCCATCTTTAAATAAGGTCAGCTTATATTTTTTATAAGTCAATAACTTAACAAATGCACTTGCCCTGATAGTTTTACCGGGCAGCTCCTGATTGAAAACCGATTCGTCGAACCTGAGTGTATATACACTTCCGCAATTAGATTGTACAGTGGCCAGCATATTTTTATTCAACTGTTCATATACCCGATTCTTACAGACCACACAGTCTTCATTCTTTAATTCATCTATATTTATCGTTTGAAAGCCGATTTTAAAAGTATCTACAGTAATGAGCTGCTTGGAAAAACCTTTTCCTGATAAATAACGAATGACTTCAGAAACTTCCATACTGGCAATGAGGGAAATTACAGGAGGAAGTACACCGTTGATTGCACAGCTTTCCCCCGTCGATGGCAGAGTTTCCATCAAACACTTTAAACAAGGTCCTTTAAAATCAATCCCATACACACTTCCCTTACTGCCTACAGCGGCACCATATACCCAGGGGATATCAAGCTTATGACAGGCTTCATTAATCAGAAAGCGTATTTCAAAATGATCCATACTGTCAATTACAATATCCGGCTGATACTTTCTTAAGATTGCGGAGATGTTACTGGAATTTATTTCTGCATTGATCGGTACAATCTCAACATTACGGTTTATCTGACACAATTTTTCTTTGGCAGCATTAACTTTCAGCGTCATATCTTCTGCATCTTTTTCAGTATATAAAGCCTGACGATGCAGGTTGGTCATTTCAACAATATCCATATCGATGATGATGAGTTTACCTGCACCCATACGCACAAGCATTTCAGAAACGTGTGTTCCAAGTGCACCGGCGCCCATCACCATCAGTGTGGCTGACATCAGATTTTTTTGACTATTCTCTCCAAAGTCATTAAATTTCATTTGCCTGTCGTATCTTTCCATTAAAGAAACTCCAGTCCTTCAGCAGGACTTGAGGCCTGTGCAGAATACCTAACCGGAATACGTCCTGCATCATAACCCAGCACCCCTGCATCAATTGAAAGCTTCATCGCTTCTGCCATTTTGACCGGGTCTTTGGCATTCGATACAGCGGTGTTTAATAATACCGCATCTGCGCCCAGCTCCATAGCATAGCACGCATCTTTTGGTGAACCGATTCCTGCATCCACAATAACAGGGATGCTGGATTGTTCTACAATATATCTTAAATTCAATGGATTATTAATACCGCGTCCCGTACCTATAGGAGAAGCGAGCGGCATAATTGCATGAACACCGAGTCTTTCGAGTCTTTTTGCAAGCACGACATCGTTTGAAATATATGGACAGACTGTATAACCTTTGTCCAGCAGTATTTGACACGCTTCGTATGTCGCAATTGGGTCAGGCAGTAATGTCTTATCATCACCAATAATCTCAACTTTAATCATGTCACAGACGCCCGCATGTCTTGCGATTTCTGCGATGCGTACAGTTTCTTCCACTGTTTTCGCCCCTGCTGTATTCGGAAATGTCGTGTATTTTCTTAAATCAATATTTGCCAGCGGGTTGGGCAGGTCTTTATCAAATAAGTTCATACGTCTGACAGCGAAAGTCAGCACTTCTGTACCTGACGCTTCAATTGCTGCGCCCTGTATTTTCTCATCTGAGAACTTTCCAGTACCTAAAAATAGCCTTGAGTTAAATTTTAAATCCCCAATTTCTAACATATTATCCGCCTCCTACAAATTCTAATAATTCAAGTCGATCATTATTTTTCACTGCTTGTTGTTTAAATACACTTTTTTTAATCAATTCCCCATTGTGTTCCACTACAATACGATTATCATCTACATCCAGGTGGTCCAGCAGGGTAGCTAAGGTAATATCCTTTTCAAAATAATGGAGTTCTCCGTTAACGGTGCACTGCATATTGTTTCATCCTTTCAAGTGAGAGTTTTTTTTAAGTACTGCGACAGCTGGGAAATGTATTAACCACGTTATAATGTCTAAGCAATGGAGCATTTGCTTACATCAAATTTAATATTTGCCATTCTTCTTTTAATCTGGTGATTTGATTGGGTGATGCATCCATAAGTGCAGAAATTGCCGAGATACCACTGAAACCTGCCGGCAATTGATTGATAGTTGTTGAATTGATACCTCCAAGTGCAACGACAGGAATATCATAAGACAGTGCATCACGTACTTCTTGATGTGTACGCGGCGGCAAAGATTTCTTTGAACTCGATTCAAATATATGGCCGTATAATACAAAGTCGAGATGATTGTCCTGTGCTTTCTTGACAGATTCAGGTGAATGAGCAGACATGCTGACTGAAATATCCGGATGTTCTTTTTTATACGTTAATGCAGTTGGATCGTTTTCTCTAAAGTGGATGGCAGTTAAACGAAAAGATTCCAGCAATTTAGTCGAAGTATGAATGATGATTTTTTCTTTGGGAAAACCTGAATGAATAAGCTGACAAAGGAACGATGATAACTCGTTGTCGGACATGGGTGTACGAAGTAAAAGATAATCGATACAGGATGAAATCGTATTGAAATGAATAATATCCTTGGAAATTAATATCTTAAAATATGTAATTGCAATAAGCATTATGTCACCCCTTAACATAAAAAAAGCGCTGTTTTTCTATATAGAAAAACAGCGCAAGTATGTATCAAAACATATTACTTTCGCCACTTTCCTACGCCAGTATGAACTGTATCAGGTTCCCGGAATCCCAAAGTCTACACTTTAATCTCAGCCTTTTTCAAAGACACTTCCAGTGGTCTTAACTATTTAATTTTTCCAATCAATAACCTCAAGTTACTCTAAAAAGTTAAATATTGCAAATAAAATTAGATTTTAATTATGCTGATAACTACCTTTTAACATTCACTCAATCATATAAAAACTAGAAAGCAGTACAGTTACAGAATTGAATTTGAATTGCGTTTTTTCCAATTCAAATAATTTGTGGTTTACTTGACGTATCTTTGTAAAGTACTACAATGATGTTAAATAGAATAGATTCGCACTAGGGGTGTTTATATAAACTTAGATGAGGGAAACCTCAGACCCTTTGAACCTGATCTAGTTAAAACTAGCGTAGGAAAGTGTTACATCGATACAGTTGTATATCTATGTCTTTGTGGACATATAATTTACTCTCGATACGTAACTTTCCTATGAAGGTTGCGTATTTTTTTATTTTAAAAAATTATAGGAGTGATTTATTTGACAAGAACAGTTTTAGTAACGGGAAGCGGAAGAGGACTTGGTAGCTATATCGTAAAAGCACTGAGTGAAAAAGGCTTTAATGTCATAATTAACTACAACAAAAGTAAGGAAGAAGCAGAGAAGTTACAAAAAGAAATTGGCGCACAAGCGATTGCGATTCAAGCGGACATTACAGACCGTGAAGCAGTTGAACAATTAGTAAAAAAAGGAACTGAACATTTCGGCCAGATTGATGTTGTTGTAAACAATGCACTCGTTAATTTTAAATTTGATCCAACCGCTCAAAAAGCATTTAAAGATTTAACTTACAAGGATTATGAACAACAGTTAGACGGGACACTAAAAGCTGCATTTAACGTATCACAAAGTGTAATGCCACAGTTTTTAGAACGTAAAGACGGTGCAATAATTAGTATTGGAACGAATCTATATCAAAATCCTGTAGTACCATATCACGAGTACACCACTGCAAAAGCTGCTTTAATTGGGTTCACCAGAAACGTTGCAGCAGAACTTGGACAGTATGGTATCCGTGCAAATGTTGTTTCTGGCGGTTTACTGAAAACAACAGACGCAAGTGCAGTCACAACACCAGAAGTATTTGATTTAATCGCACAGTCCACACCATTGAGAAAAGTAACAACACCACAAGACGTTGCTAATATGGTTGTTTATCTTTGTTCTGAGGCAGCAGATGGGATTACAGGGCAAAACATCACGGTAGACGGCGGACTTACTATGAACTAGGAGGTATATATTATGAATAATTCTAAACAGTTAAATATGGGAATTTTAATGTATGGTGTGGGTCATCATCAGGCAGCATGGTTAGAAGATGATTCGAGTGTCAATGAATTCACGACAATTGAATATTATGAAAATCTGGCAAAAATTGCAGAACGCGGAAAATTTGATGCCGTATTTTTCGCAGATTCACAAGCCTTCCCCGCAGATAGTCCAACAGAATTACCAGCGAGTTATTTTGACCCAATTGTTGCATTAACTGCTATGAGTAAAGTCACAGATAACGTTGGACTTGTTTCAACTATTTCAGGTACATTTAATAACCCATTTACCACAGCAAGACAGTTACTCACACTGCAACACATAACAAAAGGACGCATGGGATGGAATCTAGTGACATCAATGACCGACCGCGAAGCACAAAATCACAGTATACCTGAATTGCCTGAGAGAGCCGTTCGTTATAAGAAAGCGGATGAATTTGCTGAAGTCATGAATAAATTATTTGAATCGTGGTCAATTGAAAGCTACAAGCCAGATAAAGAAAATAACACAATTACTAAAAATAAGAATATTCAGCCATTCAATCACAATGGTGAAAACTTCCAAGTTAAAGGTCCGCTAACTTTACCTTTAAGAAAAGAGGGTAAGCCAGTGGCTATGCAAGCTGGGGCTTCAAAAGAAGGTGTTGCACTTGCTGCGAAATATGCTGATGCTGTCTATTCAGTTTCTTGGAACTTAAGACAAGCAAATATTTATCGTGAAAAATTAAATCAAGCCATAAAAGAAAGCCGTCGTCCAGACAACTATATCAAAGTATTTCCGGGGCTAGTGACTTACGTGGGTAAAACAAGAGAAGAAGCGCAAGAAAAGAAAGCAAAATTAGACAACCTACTTCCAATTGATACTGCACTTAATCAGCTCGAATTCTTTATTCAGCAAGATACAAAATCATGGAAACTCGACGAAAAAGTACCAAAATTGCCACCAGTCGAAGAATTCAAAGGACCTGTTGGACGTTATCAAACTGTTTTAGAAATTATAAAAGACAGAAATCCCACAGTCAGAGAACTACTCGGTTATCTCAACGCTGGAGGTGGACATTTAACACTCATTGGCACACCTGAAGAAATTGTCGATGAATTAGAAAGATGGATGAATGAAGGTGCCGCAGATGGATTTAACTTGATGCCTCCAACACTCCCGGGAAGTCTTGAAGACTTTGTCGACTTAGTCATTCCGGAAATGCAAAAACGCGGCATTTTTAGAAGAGATTATAACGGTGAAACGTTTAGAGAAATGCTGGAACTCGATAAGTATTAAGCTGCATAATCCCTAGGTACACCTCAATTTTACGTTGTGTTTTTATATTGAGGCTGGGACATAAATATCTCCAGAAAAAATAATAACTTTTGAGAACTTATGTCCCCGAGCTCCAAGAGCGAAGGTTATAAGGGCTGAATTGCTTATTGATATCCCGGTAAAAGAGGATAAAGTCAAAACTCACAAAAAAACATTAACAGCTGAGACTCAGGTTTTCGTTTATATAAATCATTTTGCGGCAGACAGAGAAAATTTAATTATTCATTCCAATGTCAAAAAAGAAATCAGGGTTCAGAAAGTGAATAATTATATAATAGTATATTTGTTAATAGGTATAGCTTTCGGCCTTTTAGAAGTTTATTTTGTTAAAAACAAACAGATGAATAAATGGATTTACCAAGCATTATTTTGCTAGCTTCTACAGCTCTATCTATACCATTTAGTGTCACTCACTTTTGGTGCTAGTTTAATCCTATTTCAAGTTGTAGTACTTATGGGATTATATATAGAGGATTTGATAAATAAAAATAGATAAAGTAATAAGATGGAATTTAAAGACTTATAATTCGAGAAATTTCATTGTATCTTGATACTTAACTCACCGTTCTAACAATTTAGCGCGGTGAGTTTATAACAAGTTTTCTTGTCATAATCAAATCTAGTTCCTGGATCACTTATGATACACTTCTAGTTATCCTCCAAACTAGTGAATTAACAAATTATACAGGTTGAATTAATATAAAGTAAGTTTGTCTATATTATATTTGACTATAAACGTAAAACATTTTCCAATATATAGCGTTAAGACTACATTCTCCATGCCAATTAAATTACGATTCATCTTTGACTCTTCATGGACATCAATCGCAGAACTTTTAATTTTCCTCTTTTTAAGCACTTCAACAAGAGTCATCTCATCTGCAATCCTAACTCTTGCTGTGTTAATTAAAATCGCTTTTTCTCATTAGTTTAAATTCTACAAATATTTCTCTTATTTTTATCGTTAGCATAGGTGAATGCTCGGACTATTAATGTATATCAGCGTGATTAATGTTTCTCTACATTCATTTCCTGTATGATAAAAATAAATACCGTTTTAATTTAGAGAGGAAGGTAATTGATGAACTACAAAGAAAAATGGGATATGGAGAGTATATTTCCTGGTGGAAGTGGATCTGAAGCTTTCCAAAAACGATTATCAGAAGTAAGAGATAGTATTACAGCTTTTTCTCACGAACTCGATAATTGGGAGCTGGACGAACATTCAAATGATTTTACGTCACTGAAAGGAATCTTACAAAACTATGAAAAAATTTCAAACGCGCTTGGTGAGATGGGGAGTTTTGCGAATGGTTTAGTATCTGCAGATGTTACCGATCAAAAAGCAATGCAGAATTTAAATGCGGTTGCGAACTTACGTAAAGACCTCTCATCACAGAATATTATTTTAAATAAAAAGATCAGTGCACTGACTGAAGATCAATTTAGCAAGCTGTTAGAGGAAGATTTCTTTAAACCAATGCGTTTCCCGTTAGAAGAAATACGACAAAAAGAAAAAGATTTACTGTCAACTCAAGAAGAAACAATCATCAATCATTTATCACTAGACGGCTTACAGGGCTGGAATAATATGTACAACCAACTCGTCGCTTCTATTCAAATTCCAGTAACTGAAGATAATGAAACCGTTTATTATTCAGCCGGTCAATTTGAAAACAAGATGAAGTCAGAAGAAAATCCAAAACATCGTGAAAAACTTTTAAAAACTTGGGAAGAAACATGGAAGAAAAAAGCTGATTTATTCTCTACAACGCTGAATCATTTATCAGGATTCCGTTTAAACGACTATGAGCTTCACGACTATAAAGATTATATGAAAGTACCACTAGACTACAACCGTATGGAAGAAGAAACACTCGATACGATGTGGGATACTATTACAAAGAATAAAGCACCTTTCAAAAAGTACTTTGAACGAAAGGCGCAACTAATTGGTGTTGATCAATTAGGATGGCTCGATGTTACAGCAAGTGTTGACGTAGGTGATTATACGAACAAGCGGTATACTTACAATGAAGCAGCAACGTTTATTATCGATAACTTTAAATCATTCAGTCCAAAAATGGCAGAGATGGCACATCGAGCTTTTGAAGAGCAGTGGATTGAAGCGGAAGATCGTCCAGGAAAACGTCCAGGTGGATACTGTTCAAATCTTCCTGAATCTAAACAGTCACGTATTTTTATGACGTTTTCCGGTAGCACAAGCAACGTGTCAACACTCGCACATGAACTCGGACACGCATTCCATAGTTATGTCCTGCGTGATTTACCACTATTTAACCAACGTTACGCAATGAACGTTGCAGAAACAGCTTCTACATTTGCAGAACTTGTCGTTTCAAATGCAACGATTGAAAATGCAACGTCCAATGCAGAAAAAATCAACTTACTAGATGAAAAAATTGCTAGAAGTGCGACTTTTATGATGAATATCCATGCACGCTATATCTTTGAACGCAATTTATATGATGAACGCCAACAAGGAACTGTAGACAGCAACAGACTGCAAGAACTGATGGAAGAAGCACAAAAAGAAGCCTATCAAGATGCACTTCGTTCATACCATCCAATGTTCTGGGCAACAAAGTTACATTTTCATATTACAGGCGTACCATTCTATAACTTCCCTTACACATTTGGATACTTTTTCAGCTTAGGTATATACAACCGTTTCTTAGAAGACGATACGTTACTTGAAGATGACTATATTGCACTTCTTCGCGATACTGCGAGCATGACTACAGAAGACCTTGCTGAAAAGCACTTAAATGTTGACCTGAGAAAACCAGACTTCTGGCAAGAAGCACTGGATTCAGTGCATAAAGATATTGAAGAATTTTTAGAACTAACAGAATCACATGTTTAATTTATAAATGATAAGCCCATCTATAAGCTGACACCATGAATTTAAAAAAATAATTTTAGATGACTTCTAAGGTTTGAGTTCGGTAGAATACCGAGCTCAAACCTTATATATATCATGATAATATTATTAAATAGTTATATTTTATCTATTTATGATAATTTTCT
>NZ_JBQDAA010000071.1:0-4166 GCF_052089545.1 Tissierella sp.
TTATAAAAGCTCTCAGGGAATATTCCCTAAGAGCTTTTGAATTGTTTCTTCTGATTTATTGTTTTAAATTTTCTAGGTGTCTGGGTATCTTTCATCATGCCTGGCATTCCGGCACCCATTCCACCCATGCCGCCGCCCATTCCAGCCATTGGGTCGTCTTCTTCTGTATCTACTACTGCTGATTCAGTAGTAAGAACCATTGAAGCTACACTTGCAGCGTTTTGAAGAGCAGATCTTGTTACTTTAGTTGGATCTACTATTCCTCTATCAATCATATTTACATATTCTTCGTTTAATGCGTCAAAACCAGTTCCTTTTTCGGATGATTTTACTTTTTCAACTACTATAGAACCTTCAAGTCCTGCGTTCATAGCAATTTGTCTTACTGGTTCTTCTAAAGCTCTTACTATTATGTTTATACCAGTTTTTTCATCACCATGAGCATCTTTTAAAAGAGCACTTACATTTTCAATAGATTCTAGTAGAACAGTTCCTCCCCCTGCTACTATACCTTCTTCTACTGCTGCTCTAGTTGCAGCTAAAGCATCTTCTATTCTTAGTTTTCTTTCTTTTAACTCAGTTTCAGTTGCAGCTCCTACTTGTATAACTGCTACTCCTCCTGAAAGTTTAGCAAGTCTTTCTTGAAGTTTTTCAGCATCAAATTCTGATTCTGTGTTTTCAAGTTGAGTTTTAAGTTGATTTACTCTATTATTTATTTCTTCTTCCTCACCAGCACCACTTACTATTACAGTGTTTTCTTTATCTATTTTTATTTTAGATGCGCTACCTAACATTTCAATAGTAGTATCTTTAAGTTCATATCCTAAATCTTCAGATATAACTTCTCCACCTGTTAAAATTGCAAGGTCTTCTAACATTTCTTTTCTTCTATCTCCAAATCCTGGTGCCTTTACAGCTACACAGTTAAATGTTCCTCTTATTTTATTTACTACAAGTGTTGCCATAGCTTCGCCTTCTATTTCTTCAGCTATAACTATTAAAGGTTTAGACTCTTGAACTATTTGTTCTAATATAGGTAGTATCTCTTGAATATTTGTAATTTTTTTATCTGTCATAAGAATGTAAGGATCATCAAATTCTGCTACCATCTTTTCAGTATCTGTTACCATATAAGGTGATTCGTATCCTCTATCAAACTGCATACCTTCTACTACTTCTAAAGTAGTTCCAGTTGAGTTAGATTCTTCTACTGTTATAACTCCGTCTTTTCCTACCTTTTCCATAGCTTCTGCTATTAGATTTCCTATCTCTTCATCTCCAGCTGATATAGATGCAACTTGTGCTATATCCTCTTTAGTTACTACTTTGCTTGAAAAGTTTCTGATTTCTTCTACAGCCTTTTCAACAGCTTTGTTGATTCCGTTTTTAACTATAATAGGATTTGCTCCCGCTGCTACATTCTTTAATCCTTCTCTTACAATAGCTTGTGCAAGAAGTGTAGCTGTTGTAGTTCCATCCCCTGCTACATCTTGAGTTTTAGTAGCTACTTCTTTTAAAAGTTGAGCTCCCATATCTTCATATCTATCTTCTAGTTCTATTTCACGAGCTATAGTTACACCATCATTTGTAATAAGCGGTGCACCAAACTTCTTATCTAATACAACATTTCTTCCCTTAGGTCCAAGCGTTACCTTTACAGTATTTGCTAATTTATTTATTCCTTCTTCCATTGAACGTCTAGCATCTTCACCAAATTTAATTTCTTTAGCCATTCAAAAATCACTCCTCATTTAATTTTATCTTATTTTTCCACTACTGCTAATATTTCATTTAACTTCAAAATTGTAACTTCTTCATTGTCTACTTTTATTTCATTTCCAGCATATTTAGAAAATATCACTGTATCTCCTACTTTTATTTCATCTTTTGTCTTTTCATCATTTAATATTTCAGATCCAATAGCTAATACTTCAGCCATTTGTGGTTGCTCCTGAGCAGAGCCTGGAAGTACTATACCACTCTTAGTTTTTTCTTCTACTTCTACTTTTTTAATAACTACTCTGTCACCTATTGGTTTTAAATTCATATACTATTTCCTCCTAATATTTATATGATTTTTCTTGTTAGCACTTGAATGTCTTGAGTGCTAATCTCTCTAATGATTATAATATCTTATATTCTAATCATTTTCAAGTAATATATTCATTCTTTATACAAGCATATATACATTTATACTCTATTATAAGAATAAATTACCATTTTAACTCCTCTTTTCTCCTAATTACTCTAAAATCCTATATATCCTTTAATTAGCAAAATAACTATAGGCACTAAAAGACTAGGTAACATATTACCGATTTTTATTTTTTTTATTCCAAGTAAATTTATTCCTATAGCAAGTATAAGTAGTCCTCCAACTGCTGACATCTCGTTTATAATATCTGGAGTAAGTATATCTTTTAAACTTGCCGAAAGGAGAGTTATACCACCTTGATATAAGAATACTGGAAATATAGAAAAAATCACTCCAATTCCAAGCGTACTTGTAAATATAATAGCTGCTACTCCATCTAAGATAGATTTTGCAAATAATGTTTGATAGTTCTCTGTAAGACCTGCCTCAAGTGATCCTACTATAGCCATAGCTCCCACACAAAATACAAGAGTTGATGTTATAAAACCCTTTGAAAAATTTGAATCTCCATTTCCAAATCTTTTTTCTAGTTTATATCCCATATTGTCAAGCTTTTTTTCTATTCCTATTATCTCACCTATTATACTTCCAATTACAATACTTATTATTACAATCAAAACACTTTCTGTTTCTATACTTCCCATTATTCCAATTATAAGAACCGCTAGCCCCAGACCATCCATTATAGTAGTTTTATATTCTTCTTTTATTCCATTTCTCATAAAATATCCTATTAAAGAACCTATTATAATGGTTAATACATTTACAATAGTACCTACCATTAACTCACCACCTCTTATATATAAGGAAGTTTTACTTATTTTCCAATCCCTTTTTCCCTAGCATAATAAAAAAGATATTGCTGGGCAAATCCTGCAAGACTTCCAAATATTCTTTTTCCATGTTCACCTATATGCTTTACATTTGTATCTTCTTTCAAATAAAAGTATTCCATGACTCTTTTAACCCATACATCTACGGGAAAGGCCTCATCTTTATCAAATGCAAAGAGAAGTATACAATCACTTACCTTAGGTCCTACTCCTGGTAGTGTCATAAGTGCTTCTTTTCCATCATCTCTATTCATATGGAATATAGCTTGGAGTTCTAGTTCACCCTTTTCAATTATTTTACTTGTAGCTAGGACTCTTTTACCACGGAAACCAACTTTAGTGATTTTATTAAACTCTTCTAATTCTGCATCTGCTAATTCTTTAGGACTTGGAAAGCTATAGTAATCTTTTCCCTTTAACTTAGTATCTATTTTCTTCCCATAGTTTAAAGAGATAGTTTCAATAGATTTTTTTATTCTTGGTATTTGATTATTAGCTGATATTATAAAAGATATTACTATTTCAAATGGTTCCTGATTTAAAACCCTTATACCATCACCAAAGCCTATAGCTTCTTTTAATATAGGATCTTTTGATAGTTCTTTTTTTATAGAGCTATAGTCTCTTTCTAAATCAAAATAGTGCATCCAAATCTTCTCAAATTCTTCTTTATTAGTTGGATAAAGTATTACATCTTTTCCTTCCTTTTTTACATTTAATACTCTTCCATAGCTAATGGTTGTATAGGATCCGTCTTCTTCCTTGTACCATCTAAATGCTTGCCCACATTCAAATATATGTTTTGGATGGAAGTTTTCTATGTTTTTTAATATTATCTTATTGTCCTTTTCTAAAAGTTTATACTTTTCCATTTTTTCACCTCAAAAGTAATTATACCCTTATCCTTATAATAATACCTCTAGAGCTAGCTCTAGAGGTATTATTATTTATCTTCCTGTATAAAATAAGAAAGTGTATAAAGACTTTCACTTAATCTTACATCTTCTATTTTAACATCTTCTGGTACCTTTAGGTCGACATCTGCAAAGTTCCATATTCCTTTTATGCCTGCTTCAATATAAGTATCTGCTACTTCTTGTGCATGTCTCTTTGATGTTGTTATTATTCCTATTTTTACATTATTTTCTTTTATAAAATCTTCCAATTCTTCTACTGGT
>NZ_JBQDAA010000071.1:4176-10580 GCF_052089545.1 Tissierella sp.
TCATCATTGTTTAAATGTCTGGGATTATCATATCTTATGTCAAATATTCCTATTATATTAAATCCAGTTTCTTTAAAGCCTCTGTAGTTTGCAAGTGCATGACCTAGGTTACCAGCACCAGTTAAAACTACATTATAGTCATTATCTAAACCAAGTATTTTTCCTAATTCATCTTTTAATTCTTCAACATTATATCCATATCCTTGTTGACCAAATCCTCCAAAATTGTTTAAATCCTGTCTTATCTGAGAAGCAGTAAATCCAGTAAGTTTACTCAATTCTTTAGAAGATATTCTAGTAGTTCCAGCTGAAAAAAGCTCTGTTAAATGTCTATAATATTTTGGTATTCTTCTTATAACTGTAATCGATATTTCTTTGTTCATTCATCTCAACCTTTCTACTTACTCATAGTATCTATATTATACCTCTTTGCTAAAAAATAATCAATGAATTAGTGTAGCTCTTTTGTATATTTACTAGGGTATTTTAGAATAATATAATAAAGGAGTGATTTTTATGGCAAGTTTAGAACAGTTTAGAAAAATAGCTACTCATTGTAGTAGATATAATCCAAAGAGTAATAGGGATAATTCTTTAACAAATAGTGTAGAAGCTAAGCATGATTCTTGTGTCAATTGTAGCCATTTTACAGATGAAAAATATTGTGAACTAGATTTAATAGATAAAGTACTTTCATCTTTAGCTATGGAAAATGAGTTAAAGAGCTAATTAAACTTTGCTTAGATCTATTTTTTTGTTACAATAATAGTATTAACATTTGGGGGGCTTTAAATGTCAGTACTATCATGTAGAGGCGTAGAAAAAACATATATAATAGATAACATACTTGAAGATATAAATTTTAATTTAGAATATGGTGACAGGGTAGGAGTTATAGGACTAAATGGTTCTGGTAAAACTACTCTTTTTAATATATTATCTGGAAATTTAGAAAAAGATACGGGTCATATATTTGTTCAAAAGAATAAAAAGATAGGGTATTTAGAGCAACATATAAAGATAGATAGTGAAAAAACTATTTTTGGTAGTTGTTTAGAGATTTTTAACCATCTTATAAAAATGGAAGAAGACTTACGAATATTAGAAGAAAAAATATCTAAACATAGTGAAAAAAAGTCTGAAACTTTTCAAAAATGTATGGATGACTACGGAAATCTTTTAGAAAAGTTTACAGCTAGAAATGGATATGGTTATAAATCTGATATAAGAGGAGTCCTAGTAGGTCTTGGCTTTACTGAGGAAGATTTTTATAAAAATATAAATTTATTAAGTGGTGGACAAAAGTCAAGAGTATCTCTTGCCAAACTCTTATTAGAAAATCCTGATATCCTTCTTTTAGATGAGCCAACTAACCATCTAGATATAGATGCTATAAATTGGTTAGAAAGGTTTTTAAAGGACTATAAGGGCGCTACTCTTATCATATCTCACGATAGATTCTTTCTTGACAATGTTGTGAATAGAATATTTCTTTTAGAACATAGGACAATAAAGATATATAATTCTAACTATACTAGATTTATGACCCAAAGAAAGAAAGATCTAGAAATAAAGAAAAAACAGTATGAAAATCAACAAAAGGAACTTAAAAGACAAGAAGAAATTGTAGAAAGATTTATGAACTATGGAGGCTCTAGATATATAAAACAGGCCCAAAGTAGGCAAAAACTTTTAGATAAGATAAAAACATTAGACAAACCAGTCGAAGAAAACAAGACACGCATACGATTCCAACCAAAGGTCAAATCTGGTAGAGATGTTCTTTTTGTTGAAGACTTAGAAAAAAATTTTGGTGACTTTAAGCTTTTAAAAGATATAAATCTAGAAGTTTATAGAGGCGAAAGAGTAGGACTTATTGGCGCAAATGGTATAGGTAAAACTACTCTTTTTAAGATGATACTCCATGAAGAAGAAAAAGATGCTGGATCTATAGACCTAGGTCATAAGGTAAATATTGGATACTTTGATCAGGAGATGGAAAGTTTACATTTAGAAAAAACTGTTATGGATGAGATATGGGATAAAAATCCAAAGCTTGATTATTTTCATATAAGAAAACTACTAAGTCAATTCCTTTTTATAGGTGATGATATATTTAAAGAAGTTGAAAGTTTAAGTGGTGGAGAAAAAGCAAGACTTAATCTATTAAACCTGATGCTTTCAAAATCAAACTTTCTTTTAATGGATGAACCTACAAATCATTTAGACATAGATTCAAAAGAGATACTTGAAGATGCTCTTCTTGATTATGATGGAACTTTGTTAGTTATATCTCACGATAGGTATTTTTTAAATCGTGTTTGTAATAAGATCTTAGAGTTAAGTGAAGATGGTATAAAAGAGTATCTTGGAAACTATAATTATTATTTAGAAAAGATTAATGAAAAAGATATTGAAGAAGAAGAGATAAATGAAAAAACAAAAACTCAAATCAAGCTAGATCGAAAAAAAGAAAAAATGATTCGATTAGAAGAAAAAAAGAAGAAAAAAGAAATCTCATCTTTAGAAGATGAAATTTCAAAACTTGAAAATCTGATAGAATCTATAGATGAAAAACTATGTGATGGAGATATATATGAAGATGCTAAAAAAGTTTTAGAACTTACAAAAAAAAGAGAAGAAACTCAAGTTAAACTTGAAAATTTATATAATGAGTGGATAGAAATCAGTAGTTAATATTCTCAATATTCAAATCTACACACATTATCCACATTCTTTTCCACAGACAAGTCCCATTATTTACATTATTACCACTTTCACTCCACATTATCCACAATATTAGTCTTTTTCCTAGATAAGAAAACTGGACTATTTGTGGATAAGTTTTTATTCTAAGCTTAAATTAGGCTCTACAGTAAAACCAAGTTCACTCTCTTTTCCATTTATATAGTTATAATAAGCTGCAGAACCTATCATAGCTGCATTGTCTGTACATAAGACTTTAGACGGATAAAATATTTTTATCCCTTCATCTTGACCTCTTCTTTCCATCATAGACCTTAGCCCTTTATTTGCAGCCACTCCTCCAGCTATAACTATTTTTTTAGACCCTTTTTCTTTTGCTAGCCTAAAAGTTTTATCGACAAGTACATCTAAAACTGCTGCCTGAAAACTTGCTGCTACATCTTCTACTACTATTTCTTTTCCCTTTTGTTTTTGTCCATTTATATAGTTCAGTACAGCAGTTTTAAGTCCACTAAAACTAAAATCATAAGATCCTTCTTCTAGAAAAACCCTTGGAAAATCTATGGCTTGTGGGTTTCCTTTTTGAGATAATTTATCTATAACAGGACCTCCCGGATATGCAATGCCTAAAGCTCTAGCTACCTTATCAAAAGCTTCCCCTGCTGCATCATCTCTGGTTCTTCCCATAAGCTCATAATCTATATATCCATTAGCATGGATCAAATAACTATGACCTCCTGATACTATTAGACATGTAAATGGAGGCTCTAAGTCTTCATGTGTTAAGTAGTTTGCACATATGTGACCTTCTATATGGTTTACACCTATAAGGGGCTTGTTAAGCCCATATGCCAAGGCCTTGGCACTAGATATGCCTACAAGTAGTGCACCAACTAATCCAGGCCCACGAGTTACCCCTACTAAATCTATATCTTTAAATTCTAAATCTGCCTTATCTAAAGATTCTTGAATTATATTATTTATACTTTCAATATGTTTTCTTGAAGCTATTTCAGGTACCACTCCACCAAATCTCTTGTGAGTATCTATTTGAGAAGAGATTATATTTGATAAAACTTCTCTTCCATTCTTTATGACTGCAACTGAAGTTTCATCACAAGATGTTTCTATTGCTAGTGTTAATAAATCCACTTTTTACCCCCCTTATTAATTTCTATTGCTGCGCCACATTATTATAGCGTCTTCCCCATCATCAGCATAATATTTAGGTCTTACACCATAATCTATAAATCCATATTTTTCATAAAGATTTATGGCTACCTGGTTTGATTTTCTAACTTCTAAAGTCATATTATCTATACCTCGTTTTATACAATGATATATAAGTCCTTCTACTATCTTATTTCCAATTCCCTTACCCTTGTATTCTTCTTTTACTGCTATATTTGTAATATGTCCTTCATTCAAAACAAGCCATATCCCACCATAAGCTACAGCTTTTCCTTCTACTTGTGCAACTAAATAATATGCTAAATTGTTTTCATTGATTTCACTTGTAAATGCTTTTTTGGACCAAGGAGTTGTAAATGCTTCTTTTTCAATTTCTACAATATCTTCTATATCCTTTTCTAGCATTTGTCTAACTATAATCTCCAAAAGCTATCCCCCCTAAGATCTTACTGAGATTTTTCCTTTAAATCTCTTTCTGCCTTTGTTGCTCTTATATATTCTGGTATAAGAGTAAATGGATCATCTCTTTTCCCTTCCTTATATTTTTTAAGTCCTAGTTCAGCTATGCTTGCTGCTCTAGTTATATTTTGTCCTCTACTTCCAAAATAGACTTTATCTTCTAGTTGAGATTTTATCTCTTCTTTATAGGCTATACTTCCGGCACCATTTACTGCTATATTATCAAATGATTTAAGTTTTTCTTTTAGATCCTTTATTTCCAATATTTGCGATCCTTCTATCTCTATTATTTGAGGACCATCAAACTTATACAAGGCAGTATATATTCTATCACGTCTTGCATCTAAAATAGGCATTATAGTAGCATGACTTCCTGAAAGATTATATGCTAAAGATTCTAAAGTAGATACTCCTATTATTGGCTTATTGAAA
The DNA here is from genome assembly GCF_052089545.1 of Tissierella sp. GTDB lineage: Bacteria > Bacillota > Clostridia > Tissierellales > Tissierellaceae > Tissierella_A. The sequence goes on from NZ_JBQDAA010000071.1 coordinate 8,965, forward strand.
AGGTGACTAAAGCTTTTTACCGTAGTAATACCTATTCTAAGTCCTGTAAAAGAACCAGGTCCTACAGCTACAGTGTAGAGGTCTATATCTTCTATTTTTATATCTATATTATCTAAAACCTCTTTTATCATAGGCATAAGTTTTTCCGAGTGACTCATGTCTTTACTTAAAGAGTATTCTCCTATTATTCTTTCTTCATCAATTACAGCAATTGATGCTACCTTTGTAGATGTATCCAATCCTAAAGTTATCAAGCTATGTCCATCTCCTTTAAAACTTCTTCATATCTTTTTCCTGTCCCAGATAAAGATATTATCCTTTTATCTATATCATTGCCTTTTTCTATATCTAATACTATCCTATCCTTAGGAAGAAAAGCTTGAATCTTTTCTGCCCACTCTATAAGACATATCCCTTGGCCATAAAAATATTCATCGAAACCCAAATCATCAATTTCTTCTACATTTTCCAATCTATATACATCAAAGTGATAGACGGGAACCCTGCCCCTATATTCATTTATAAGTGCAAAAGTTGGACTTGTAATATATTCCTCTACCCCAAGTCCTAAGCCTATAGATTTAGTCAGGGTAGTTTTACCTGCACCAAGTTCTCCATTTAAACAGACAATATCTCCATTTTTTAAAGTTTTGCCAAGTTTTATTCCAAATGTTTTTGTATTTTCTAAACTATCTAATTTGATTTTCACTTTACTCAGCCTTTCATTTCTTCTTTATTTTCTAAAATTAATTATATCATAAACTTGCAGAAAGATATAATTGGACTACGCTTTGAGGATACTAATCCATCTTCATTATCTAATAATAAGATCTTCAATATAAATTTAATTTTTACACATAACATTACAATCATAAACTAACTTAATTACTATTATATATCAATATCAAAAGATTCATCTTTAAGTTTACTCAATTATTCTTTTAACAAACTCAATAATTTATAAAATATAAATAAAATTAATTCTAATGTAAAAGAAATAAAGAAGATATTATCAAAATAAAAATATATTGAAAAAAAGAACAGAAAAATTCTTATCAAGACTTAATTTAAAAAGGCCATAAAATACAGAAAATAACATATTATCCGAGGATAATATGTTATTTTCTGTATTACTGGTTTATTGCGTATCAGATTATAAATTATATTATATTTTTAAATAAATTATTAAATTTCAGTTTTTTTAACTGTATTTTTCTATATAATATGACAAATCCAAAAGTATAGTAAGAAAAAATAACAAATGATAAATCATGCCCTATTCACATATTATCAATACTTATAGTTGTTTAATCAGCTTTGTCATAATTGCACTTAAGGCAAAGCCAGGGATTTACTCATTTTCCACATCAGAATAATCTAAAACAACTTTTTGGCATTCTTCGCATATAAGCATCTACATAGTTTATTAAAAATCTATTTTGATTTGATTCGTTATAAATCTCTGTTATCAACTGTTTAATCTTTTTCTTTCGTTTTAATTGCTTAGATTCTTTTCGATTTATAAAATTGTAGAATCCAGATATAGAAACGCCTAAGTATTTAGACACACCGTTAACTGAAATTTGACGTTTCTTTCTAGCTTTATCAAGCTCAAG
>NZ_JBQDAA010000072.1:0-10576 GCF_052089545.1 Tissierella sp.
CAAGAAAAAAACAGGTAAGCATAAAAAAGGAAAAGATATATTTAAAGACACAGATGATGAAATAGCTAATAAAGTTGTAGATGAGTTTACAAAAAACCTGGCAATATCTATAGTGAGTTTAAAAAACCTCTTTGATCCAGAAGGAATAATAATAGGCGGAGGTGTAATAAACTCAAAAGAATATTGGTGGGAAAACATGGTAAAGAACTATAAAATACTTTCAAATAGTCCAGAAGCCATGGAAATCATCCCAGCAATTTATTTAAATGATGCTGGAATGATAGGGGCAGGAAAGCTGGTCTTTGAAGGAGTTTAAGATAGTAAGGCGTAGAGAGTTAGTGACTGATTGATATATCATTACAATGCTATAATTATATTTTAATTTTACTTTCACCCCATATCTTCTTATAATAGATGTAAAAGAAATGTAATTTATTATTAATTAAATTGTAAACTATTAAGTTAAATTGTATAATATGATAATGTTATATTTATAAATGGGGTGCATAAAGTTGAAAAACAGAGCAAGAATAAGAAGAAAGAGAAGGAAAAGGAATAAATTAGTCGTATTTTGTATAATAATCTTTGTTATTACAATAAGTTTTTTTGCTAAAAAACTAAATATAAATAACTTATTTCAAGAAGACATAGCTTCAGCGATTTCCATACAAAATAGTTTAGAAATCATTGGGAGGAACCATCCTACAAGTAAAGAGATATCAAAAAGAATAAAAGAAGAAAAATCACGAAAACTTGAGATTCAAAGAAAGGAAGAAGAAGCAAAGAGGAGACAAGAAGAAAACAAAGACAAAAAGATAGCATATCTAACTTTTGATGATGGGCCTTCTATTAAATCTACACCTATAATATTAGACGTCTTAAAGAAATATAATATAAAAGCTACATTTTTTGTAGTGGGAACTATGGTTGAAGAGAATCCAGAAATATTAAAGAGAGTTTATGATGATGGTCATCAAATAGGAAATCACACATATAGTCATAATTATGGATATATTTATAAAAATCCTAAAAACTTTATGGATGATATATATAAGTTGGAAAAACTTATAAAAGGTATAGTAGGCAATGAGTTTGATTCAAAACTCATAAGATTCCCTGGAGGATCATTTGAGGCGAAAAAAGATCCTATGAAAAAAGCAGTTCTTAATGCAGGATATAGATATTTTGATTGGAATGCCTTAAATGGAGACGCAGAAGGAGGCAATTTCTCAGAAAAGCATTTAGTTAATAGATTAAGAGAAACTGTTATTGGGAAAAAGACAATTATAATTCTAATGCATGATACTGACCAAAAGATTACAACTGCTAAAAGCTTAGAAAAAAGCATTGAATTCTTACTAAGTGAAGGATATGAATTCCATGTATTAGATAAAAATTTTAGTTGGGAGTAGATATGAGATGGATAATAAGATATTGTTGATTGAAGATGAGGAATCTATAAGACAGTTTGTTAAAATAAATTTAGAGAGATCAGGATTTGAGGTTTTAGAAGCAGAAACAGGGGAGCTTGGAATTGAGCTAACTAAGAAAGAAAAACCGGATATCCTGGTATTAGATATTATGCTTCCAGGAATTGATGGATTTGAAGTTTGTAGGGTTTTGAGAGAGGAATTTCCTACCATGGGGATAATAATGCTTACTGCAAAAAGCCAAGATATAGATAAGATAATGGGTTTGGAATATGGTACGGATGATTATATGACTAAACCTTTTAATCCTATGGAATTAGTCCTTAGGGTAAAGTCTTTAGTAAGACGAATGCAACAAAAACAAACTAAGGGTAATACTTTGTTAAAATTTGATCCTTTTCAAATTGATAAATATTCTAGAAAGTTTTTTAAAGATGGAGTAGAGATGGATCTAACTCCTACAGAATACTCAATTATAAAATTGTTTTTAGAAAGTCCAGGCAAGGCATTTAAAAGAGATGAAATACTTAATATAATATGGGGAGAAGACTTTATAGGAGACTCAAAGATTGTAGATGTAAATATTAGAAGACTTAGATCTAAGATAGAAGATGATCCAAGCAATCCAAGCTTTATAGAAACAGTTTGGGGTCTTGGCTATAGATGGAAAAACAAATAGTAGGAGAATATTATGAAAAAAGGTATTAAAATAAGACTTGTAAAAAACTTTATGTTGGTTATATTGATAACTGTAGTTATTATAGAAATAATGCTGATTAATGGTGTGCAAGATTATTATTATAAAAATTTAGAAGATGTATTAACTAGTCAAATTGAATCTTCAACTTCATTTTATTCTAGATATTTTCCATCTTTTAATCTAAATGATATATTAATAGAAGACATAGATATATTTTGGAGATATACAAATGTACAAGTTCAGATTTTATCTTTAGAAGGCGATCTCCTTTTAGATACTTTAGGTGTAAGTTCTAATGAACCTATTACCACTTCAGATATTGTAAAAGCTCAAAATGAAGAAAATGGTGCATGGGTAGGCTCTGTCCCATATTCTTCAGAATCGGTTATGGCTGTATCTGTTCCACTTATAAAGGATGATGATTCTATAGGAATTATAAGATTTGTTTCTTCTTTAGAAGAAACAAATGGAATAATAAAAAAGATAAATATATTATTAATAACAATAGGTATAATAGTTATAATTATTGGTGGCATAGTAAGTATAATACTTGCAAACTCTATAGTTTATCCTTTAGAAAGGGTATCAAAAATTGCTGAAAAGATGGCAAATGGTCAATTGAAAATACGAAATGATATAGAAAATGATGATGAAATAGGACGACTTGCAAGTACTTTAAATCATATGGCAGATGAAATAATAAAAAGAGAACAAATAAAAATTGATTTTATATCATCAGTATCTCATGAACTTAGAACTCCTTTAACTTCTATAAAAGGATGGTCTATAACATTACAATCAGAAGATGTTGAAAAAGATTTACTCCTTGATGGTCTTAAAATAATAGAAAAAGAAAGTGATAGATTATCTTTCATGGTAGAAGAATTACTAGATTTTTCAAAGTTTATATCAGGAAGAATAACATTAGATAAAGATATATTTGACTTTAATTCTACTTTGAATTTTATTTTTAAACAATATATGCCTAGATCTAAAAATGACAATATAAGATTTTCAGTAGAGGTAGATGATAATGTTAAGATGATAGTTGGAGATGAAAATCGAATAAAACAAGTAATTATAAATTTATTAGATAACGCATTTAAATTTACTGATGCTGGAGGTTCTGTTGAACTAAAAGCTTATAGAAAAGAAAAAGATTTAATATTAGAAGTTAAAGATACAGGTATAGGTATATCAAAAGAAGACCTACCAAATATAAAAGAGAAGTTTTATAAAGGGAGTACCAATAGAGCTAATAGTGGAATAGGCCTTGCTATATGTGATGAAATTGTAAAACTTCATAAAGGTGAACTGGTTATAGAGTCTCAAATAGGTAAGGGGACAAATATAAAAGTAATCTTACCTTATGAGGAGGAATTAATATGAATAAGATTAGATTAAGTGTAGTTATGGTTTTATTAATGACGCTGTTATCAGCTTGCAATATAAGTGAAACGAATATGAATGATTTAAAAGCTCCTGAGAGTGAAATATCCCCTTTAGAGGGAAGATGGACTGTTATAGATTATACTCCTATATCAAGATCAAATTCAAAGGAAGAAGATGAATACATGGGGCAACCAGCTCTTTTTCATAGGGATGCTTTAATATTTATGAACTACTATACAGTGAGACCTTCATTTAAAATGAAAAAAGTTAACGCTGTAGACTACTTATTATATAAATATAAAATGAATGCTACTAGTCTTGGTATAAAAACTAATAAAATTGAAGTTTTTACTATATATGATGATAATAATTTACTTATGGAAGCTATTGAAGATGGAGAAGGAAATTTATTATTGTATATAGAGGAAGGGTTTTATAGACTTGAAAAGACGATTGACACTGTTAGTGTAGATGAGATATATAAATATATTGACATAGAAAAAGATATTGCAGAAGATTTTAAGGATGAAGAAAAAGAACATACAAATAGTGGTGTTTTGCTTGGTATAAAAACCTCTGAATATGATGAAAAAAACAATGTAGCAGATTGGGAATATACCACCGTTTGGATAAATACTGAGGATGGAGAATTTAAAGAATCATATAAAATAAATGAGCTTTTATTGCCAAGGAAGAATGGATTTTGGGAAATTAATGTAGATAGAACAATAAAAGATAAAAATGTATATGATACTATAGAAGCTAATCAAGAAATATATATAGAAGAAGACTCAACTGATCAAAGTAAGATTTCTACAAAAGATATATCGACCAGAAACAAAGACTTGAAAGCTAAAGATAAAACATCATTAAAAAACATCTTATATGTAGGTAATAATTATATTTCTACGGAAAATATAGACCTAAAAGATAAAAATAAAAGGACTATAAACATTCAAACTGTAGACAATTTAAAACGTGATAATTCAATAAAACTTAGTGATATAATGGATGAAGGCAAGGAGATCTTTTTAGAAGGTACACAGGGACTACTAAATATAGATGAAGCAGTTTCAATAAATGAAGAAAATATTGGCATTACTAGGAAAAATGGATATTGGATGTTAAAAGGTAGAGTTAACTTCGAACAAAAAGAAAAAGAAGTATATAAAGATTTTATTATTAAAACAGTCCCATCAGAAGATATGGTAGGATATGACAATCATTTTATATTGTGGGATGAGTTAAAGCGTAAGTTTCCTAATATGATAGATATGTATTCTTCTCCAAATGAAGATATTATAGTCGTTCGTGATAAGTTTCAGCTATTAGTTTATAGTATAAATAAAGATAATACTATAGATTATGATCCCATAGCTAGAATAGATATTCCGGAGGGAGATTCAATTGTAATGGCTGAATGGGCTACTGAAAAATATACAGAAATATGGAGAAACGAAATATTAAAAAGAGATACAGAAAAAATAGAATAATAGTCTGAAGACATTTATTATCAACAAGGGGGAACATTTATGAAAGAACTATTAAATCATCTGGAGTATGCAAAGCTTTTTTTAATTATATCTGTAGGTATGATTGCTTTGACATTCCTTATTCATATAATATTTAGAGAAAAAAATATATTAAAGTTTATTCCAGGTATTATATCACTTATTATAGGTATATATGGTTTAATAACTGTTGATCCAAGAATTATATTTTTAGATGATATAAACAGTCTTACTATATTTGTAATAGGTACTAGTGTAGGTTTAGTAGGTATATTTGTAGCTTTTATTATAAACGTTTTGGATAAAAACAAAGTTAAAAAGATTGATGATGATAAAAAAAGTGAGAAAACTACTTAAGTAGTTTTCTCACTTTTTAATTAGTTCTATTTTCTTTTTACGACTTAATTTTTTTATAAAATGTTCTCTTTTAAGTGCTTCACTTTTGGTATTAAATTTTTCTTTATATACAAGCTTCACTGGAAGTCTTCCGCGAGTATATTTTGCACCTATTCCCTTATTGTGAGTAATAAGTCTTTTTTCAATATCGTTAGTAAATCCAGTATAAAGTGTATTATCGCTACATTTTAAAATATAAGTATAAAACAATATCATCACCTAATTTATTAATTCTTTCAATATTCTATTTACAATATCAAAAGAATAACCCTTTCTTTGTAAGAAACCTCCAAGTTTTCTATAAATCTTATCTTTTTCATCATTTTTATATGTTGGATATTTTTTGTTAGCTACTTTTAATGCTCTTTCGTATTCATCTTCTTCATTTTCAGTAAGAACATTATTTATAATATCATCACTTATACCTTTAAGCATAAGTTCTCTTTTAAGTCTATAACTACCTAATTTATTTAAATTGATTTTATCTTTAACAAAGCTTACAGCAAAGGCTTCGTCATCTATATAATTGTGTTTTTTACAAAAGGATATAGCTACTTCTATATAATCTTTTTCATAACCTTTTTGTTTTAATTTATCTTTAACTTCTTTTTCAGACCTTTGTCTATAAGAAAGAAAGTTTAGAGAATCGTTTATTGCTTTTTTACCTTCTTCTTCTTTTAAAATATCGTCGATAAAGTTTTTATCTATTTCCTTTCCTATTTTAAGATCATAATTATATTTTAATTCTAAACTAAGGCCAAATGCAAACTTATGATCTATATATATATTTACTCTATCATTTTTCTTTTGCGGGCTTATGTCAGTTATTTTCATTTGTCTGATCTCCTTTGACTGATGTTTTAATAAATCGAATCGTCTTTTTAATAGTGTCTACTGTTTTGTAATCTTTTAGAACTGTATCGAATGAATGGGGACCATTATTATGAACTAAAAATCTAAATTTTACATTAAATTTTTTAAAAATTTTAATTAGTTTTATAGATGATTCAAATGGTACAACATTATCTAGTTTACCGTGTACAAGTAAAGTAGGTATCATTTTATCGCTTACCCAATTAATGGGAGAAGCATTTCTATAAACTTCTTCTTCTTCTTTTGGGGTTCCTTTTAATGTTCTACTTGCAGAAAAACGGGCAAACAAAGACTTGTTGTCTTTATCAAACAGGTCTTTTAAATCTGAAGGCGGGTAATATGCTACAACTGACTTAATACCTTTTACTGCATCCTGATTCCCCATAAAAGTATTGAAAGTTGAATAAAGCAATGCCAAATGTCCTCCAGCAGAAAGCCCCATTAAAACTATATTTTTTTTATCTATTTTTAAATCTTGGAAATTCATCTTTATAAAATCTAACCCATCACTATAGTCGCTAAGTATATCTTCTATAGTATATTTATATCCATACCTATAGTCTATGCTTGAAGCTATAAAACCCTTAGATGCTAAATATCTACACCAAGATATATTATTTGGTTGATTTCTAAATCCTGATATCCAACCACCACCATGGCAAAAGTAGACTAAAGGGTATGTTTTTTTAGTCTTATCCATAGGATAATAAAGATCTATCTTTAGTTCCTTTCCATTAACTATTTTATATGAAAAACTTTTTACTTCTATTTCATTATTAACTTCCATTGGAACTTTAGATCTTAAAGTTTTCCATATAAAAACAAATAATGTTCCCAAAAAATAAATAATTCCCAGACCTAAATTTTGTATTGATAATAACAAAAACACAATAAATAAGTATAACTTATTTACTATAAAAAAAGATTGCTTTATTTTGTTTTTAATTTTTTCCATAAATACACATCCTTATTTATCTAAAGGGTTTTGAAACTTTTTTAGCAATGCTTTTTTGACCCTTTATCAAATACATCTACCTTATGAAGGATATATTTTCCCAGTATATAACTAAATGGAAGTCATATTACATGTGATATAAGAAGGACTCTCCTTTCTACACCCTTAGCTGGATTGTCATATAAACTTTTTGTATCTATATAAGAACATCTATAATTATTTTCTTTAAATATATTCAGATACAAAATCTGGTATTTATTTTTTGTAATTAAAGTTTATATTCATAATTAACTCCTCATCTTTTATCGTATTTAAAGTTATATATAGTGGCATATAATAAAAAACCTTTTAAAAGGTTTTTTATTTAGAAATATTTTTTTTATCGAGTAGTAAGTATATACCCAGTATTATAAAAAGAACTGGCCAAAAATCAATTAACTTTCTACTGTAATATCTTATAGCCGATAAAATTTCTGGAAAATAAACTGGCAAAAAGTTGTTAGCTAATAATATAACCCCTAAGACTATTAAACTTATTCCTAAAAATGAATTACTATCATTGTTTTGACTATAACTAGGTTCTTCTTCTATTATATCACTTTCTAAAGGAATTATAGCACTAGATAATATATATATAATAGTCATAGTAAAGAAAGAACTGATTGTCAATAAGACATATACAATTCTTAAAAAGACGGGATTTACATTTAAATATTCTCCAATTCCACCTAAAACACCAGAAAAAACCTTGTCATCTTGAGAACGAGTAAGTTTTTTAATATTTATCACTCCTTTTATGTTAACTATATGATATCAAATTATAATTATTATTGGAATACTTATATTAAATTTATTCACAACTTAAGCTAATTGTGATAATATCTATAGGTATAGATTTATAGGAGGAAAAGTTATGTATAATATTTTGTCGGTAATATTTAAATACATTTTTATTGTTATTATTTATATGTTTATCTTGAGTATAATAAGATTAATTTATTTAGATATAAAAGGAATAAGCAAATCTAGAACTGGTGAGGGTGCTTATTTGAAGTTAATTAACAGAAAAGAATCTCTTCCATTTAAAATAGACGAACACTATGCCATTGAAGAAGGACTGAACTTAGGAAGAAAAGGAAATAATGATATAGTAATTAAAGATCCATATGTATCTAAGTCACATTTTAGAGTAGTTAAAGATGAAGAAATGTATTTTTTAGAAGATCTAAAAAGTTCTAACGGTACATTTTTAAATGGACAAAAGTTATTAGATGCTGTGAAACTATCAAATGGTGATAGAATTAGAATAGGAAATATAGAGTTTTTGTTCGTAAATAGAGAGTAGGTGTATTCATGTTTTTTACAAGGAAAATAAAAGAAAATGCTCCTAGAAAGTTACTTTTTATTTTTGAGTTTTTAGCAGTTGTTTTATTGTTAATATATCAAGAGAAGATCCCTGATTCAAGAACAATTTTAAGTGCTATGGCACTTTTAATAATGGTATATTTATCAAACTTTATATTAAGAAAAGTATCTTCTGGAGATAATTATATATTCCAAATTGCAACTATGCTTGTTTCTATAGGAGCTATCATGATTTATAGAATGGATTCATTACTTGGAACAAAACAATTAATATGGATAGCTATTGGTATATTGTTTTTTTATATAACTTATTTTTTACTTAAATATATAAAGATATGGAGTAAGCTTACATACCTTTATATAGCTATTACATATATACTATTTATGCTTACATTAGTATTGGGACAAAGGAAAAATGGATCTATAAATTGGATAGAAATAAAAGGTATAAGTATACAGCCTGGTGAAGTAATAAAAATCCTTTTAATTTTTATTATAGCAGGTTTTTATTCTAATTATGATAAATTTAAAGAAAAAAAATATCCTTCTTATATTTTCTTGGGGGTAATATATTCATTTATTGGTCTTTTATTTTTACAAAGAGATTTAGGCATGGCTTTAATGTTTTACGGGATTTTTATATGCCTCCAATATATATTTGAAGAAGATAGAAAACTTATACTTTATAATATAGGACTTTTTGGAGTCAGCAGTATATTGGGATATTTTCTATTTAGTCATGTGAGAATAAGGATTGAAACATGGATAAACCCTTGGAAATTTATAAGTGATAAAGGGTATCAGATAACACAATCCTTATTTGCACTATCAGAAGGTGGATTTTTCGGAAAAGGATTAGGACTTGGATATCCTCATTTTATACCATTAGCTTATAATGATTTTATATTTTCAGCTATAGTGGAAGAAATGGGTATATTTACAGGCATAGGTATAATAATGTTATTTTTAATTCTTTTTTATAGAGGATTTAAAATAGGTATGAATCAAAGAAAAAAATTTTATAAAATATTAGCACTTGGAATAAGTGTTTTGTTTTGTATTCAAACATTTATAATAATAGGAGGAGTTATAAAGTTAATACCACTTACGGGAATTACGCTTCCTTTTGTATCATATGGGGGAAGTTCACTTGTAACTAGCTTTATAGCTCTTGGAATTCTTCAAGTTACATCGGAGGATTTAGAAAGTAAGGTGAAAATTTGTGAAGAAGAAAACTCAAATGAATAAGGAAACAAAAAGAACTATAACAGTGCTTATAGGACTTTCTTCCTTACTTGTTTTATTAGTAATTTATATTAGTTATTTTCAAGTTTTCAAATCTGAAGATATAAGAAATAGCTCCTATAATAAAAGATTGTGGTTAAATGAAGAAAATGTATTAAGAGGTTCTATTTTAGATAGAGAGGGTAAAGTTATTTCATATAGTGAAATTGAAGAAGAGAAAAATAAAAGATATTATCCATATAAAAATTTATATAGCCATATAATTGGATATAGCTATAAACAGTATGGAAAATCTGGACTTGAAAAAGAATATAATAATGAACTCTTGGACATAGATAGAAATAATGCATTCAATGAAATAAGAAACCTTGTACTACCAACTTCTGTAGGAAATGATTTAAGACTTACAATTGATCATAATATGCAAGATAAATCTCGTAAACTTCTACAAGGGAAAAAGGGTTCTATAATTACTATGAATCCTAAAACAGGAGAGATATATTCAATGGTTAATCTACCAGATTTTAACCCATCTAATTTAGACGAAGAATGGACAGATATAGCGGAAAATACAGATAGTCCTTTATTAAATAGATCTATCCAAGGATTATATGCACCAGGGTCAATTTTTAAAGTAATAACAACCGCTGGTATATTGGAGACATTTGGTATAGAAAAAAATTATACATGTACTGGGAAAACTACGATT
>NZ_JBQDAA010000073.1:0-10550 GCF_052089545.1 Tissierella sp.
GATCAATAATTATATTCAAATAAATGCCACCAATAAAACAAGGCGCTCTACAAATTTGTAGAGCGCCTAACTTCGTTTGCGTTTATTAAGAATTATAGTATATTAATTTCTAAACCAAAGTCGGATAAACTTTGGGATTCCTTGTCATCTTGAGGAAGAATATGGGTGTTTATGTAATCCATCTGTTTAAAAATACCACAGAGGACATTAACTACAATGCTGTTTCCAGCTAGCTTTAATAACTTAGCTTGCGTTAGAAAAGCTTTTTTTACGTCTTCAGAAGGGTTCTTAATTGTTAGATTATCGAAACTTTCCTCCGTGAATCCCATAAGTAAAAAGGCTTCTCTAGGTGTTAGGTTTCGATATCTGGTCCCTTCAACTAAAGGGTTCTTGTCATAAGCGATAATACCAGAATTGGGATTACGATCTTGCTTTGTAGTAATAGTACGAGCAATCAAAGAGTTATCTGCTTGACTATCGGTTGCTAATTTTAAGTTGTTATTAAATATTTTTTCTCGAGAAGCTGTAAAATTCGGTGTAGCATGAATTGCTTCCTCAAGATAATGCTTTACTGAATAATCTAATCTTAAGTAATCACTGATTGGATTGATACTTTCTGCGGAGAGTTTGATATGCTCAAGATTATTTGATAGGAAATAGTTCATAACCTCTTGTTCAATCTCTAGATCATCCCCAACAAATACGCTAATCATATATGTTCGTTTTCTTGATTGAGGTACACCGAAATTGGTTGCACTTAAATCATAAATTTGATTAACATATCCCAAATCTTCTAAAAAATTAGTCCATACTCTAAAGTTTTCAATGTGAGCTTTAGATCTAATTGCTGTAACATTCTCCATGAGTAAGAATTTAGGGAATGGTTTATTTTGTTCCTTAAATTCAATTAATAGTCGTTCAATTTCCCATAAAAGACTTGAGCGGTTTCCAGAATCCCGATCTAATCCACTTGAATTATTCCACCATCGAGCGCTAACTGATAAGTCTTGGCAAGGAAAACTATAAGTTAAGATATCAATATCATCGTCCAAATCATCTGCAGAAACTGAAGTAATATCCACAAGATTATTATTGTTTATTAATGAATGATAGATTGCTTTTAGTTGGCCAACAGTTAAAGCAGATAAAGCTTTTTCAGTCATGGGTTCTTTACCGTTAGAACTTAAATTATATTGAGCCAATTCCTTCAATAAAGATTCTTTATTATGATGACGATAAAGACTTAAATCCTGAGGACCATTATGCAAGATATCATATGCATAAATCGCGCTTAGTTCCCATTCAACGGTAGCAGAAACTTTGAATGGGATTTTAGCGCGCTTAAGTGCTTCGGATTGTGCGCCCACCCCACTAAACGTTTCAACTATATTAAGCACAATTATCAAATCCTTCCTAAACTCGATTACTGAAATCAAAAAGGAATTCAGTATCATTAATTTTATAAATTTTCACGAAATCTTTATTATATTTTTCTAAGTCGGAATAAGTGATGGGTCGTTTTTCATTTATACCTAACCTATTTGCAAAGTATTGGTAAATATCATCATAAAAGTATAAACGACCATCGTGATCCTCATCGAATCTTCCCTCTAATATCTTATTATCATCTGTAAAGAATTTGAGCTTTCTATTATAAGGGAAAGTGTTGGTGAACGGATATTTATTAGATTGTTCTAAATAATTAGCCTGTCCAGCTTTAAACATATTATTTATTCCTCTACGAGAACTATTCCAATTGTTTTTGAAAACAACGGGAATTTCTATTATATCATAATAATTTGAAGGACTATGAGTAATATATGTTAATTGCTTATTAAAAAAATTTGAGAAAGATTGTTCAGTTGTTTGCTGTCTTGCATTAGACGCTGTTCGTTCATTTCGGGAGTAGGTTGAATCATCATTTTCAGTAACAAGATCTTTATCTTCTTCGAGTTCAATAATTGGGTCAGTATCAATGCTATCATCATATAGTGTAATTAATTTTTGAATATCTGGATGAGTGCAAGGAACTGATTTCTTATTTTGTTCAAGATACAGGGACTCAAAATTTTGTTGGCTTTCTACCATTAATTCATTTAGTTTAAATAATCCATTTTCAGAGAAGTTAGCTGACCCAACAAAATGTATATAGTAACTTCCGTCTTTAATCCAACTATATAGTTTTATATGAGTTGGAGGTTGCGTAATTTGATACATTATTTTGATTCGTTCACCGTATTGGTTGGTCAAATTCAAAAATCCCTCATGATCTTTCTTTGAGAGGCCTTCATGTTGTGTAGTCATACCAATGTAAAGAGTAATATTTAAGCTAGGATAGTCATGTAATAATCTTTCTGTCATTGATGAAGAGGCATAACCAGATATAATAAATAAGTCTGAACATCTATTTGCATAGGGAACGATTATTTTCGAATATAATGAGTTATTTGATCTCTCGATATATCACACCACCCGTTCAAAAAGGTGTTGTACATACTTAGTGATACCACCGTCAAAAAATTCAGGTGAGTTTGATTTAATTAAGGCTGTATTTAATACTAAAACTTTTCTGAGTATCTTTCTACTTGTATCATTGTAGCGAGTGTATTGTTTTAATATTTCTCGCACTAATTCAATGTTATAACCTTCGGCGGGGCGTTCAACAATGTTCATAATTGTATCAGTAGTATTGTTTTTTAATATATTAAATGTTTCTTCATAACTACCTTGCCAACCTAAATTGACGTACCAATATATTTGCTTCAACCAAACACGTCTGCTCATTTTATAGTAATAAGTAGCTGACAGGCCATGTCGCGCATGAACGATATCTGGAATGACTTTAATTGACAAAAACTTCCAAATATCATCATTTGATGCGTCGCGGTTAGTAAAAGTAAATGATTGATTTAGGATTCGGTATAACTCTAAACCGAATTCTAAATCGAAAGTATATTTAAAACGATCAATACCTTTTTCATCGATATTATATTTTTCATAAATTTCATCACGGGCTTGGATAAACATCGCTCGAAGTTCTTTAAATTCATTAGGGACCTTAACATCAATCAGACGTCTTGGATCACTTTCTAGTAACTCAAAGTCACTTTCGGCTTTAGTGTTACTATAATCAGGCCAGTTTAACATAATTATCACTCCTTAGAGAATGGGTCTAGATTTGCATGAGCGCTATTAGAAATATCTTCCAATGAGTCAATTTGAATATTAAAAGTAGACACCCAGTACCATATTGCTTTAGCAATACTATTTGGTTCAGCATCCATATCTTCATCTATGATGTTTTGATCAATAATAATTGCTTTTTGAATAACAAGTATAATAGATGAGACAATAATATTATTTAATGTATACTGATTCATTTTATTCGTATTAGTATAAAGGCGATCATATAATGGATGCGCGCTATTAATTAAGATTCTGATATTTGAAGAGTCAAATGAGTCTGAATATACATCAACCCAATCCATCCAGATTCTCCATAAGCCACTTTCGGGATCATGGAACTCTTCGATAGGGAATTCTGAACCATCTCCATCTACAGAGACAGAATATGCTAGAAGTGGTTCTGAGCTAAGCTGCATCCCGATTTCATCAGCTTGGAAAAGGGAAGTGTTATGTAGTTCATGAACGATTAAATAATATTCAAAAAAGATAGTACCTCGTAATGAATTTGGTTCGAAAACTTCTTCAAAATCAATCTCAATATTTGAATCTTTCATACCGAATTTTTTAAGAATAAAATTCTCAGTAAAGTTTGATGTTCGAGAATGTATTTTTACAGCAATCGCTAAGGTGTTTTCTTGAGCGGTTACACCCTCTAGACCAAATAATTTAGACGGGTGTTTGATTGAAATTGATTGTGTAAGTTGTAGTTCATTTTCGGTAGGTGACCAAATACTATCATATTCATTGATTTTGTAGGAATATGAATCGTCTAACTCTATGGTTTTTTCATCATTTAAGACATCGGCATATGACAGCTTTGGAAGCGAGAGGTAAATGCCTGCTTCTTTCATTAAGTTTTCATCAAGCAGTTTGTATAAAAGAAATTTTGAACTCATTAGTCATCACCTTCTTTTTTGATATGTTCGGTATTCATCGACAAGCTAGGAGCCATAGATAAATCATGTATCTCGATTTCAATCGTTCCTTCGATAACTAATTTTTCTTTATTTGGATTTGGTATTTCGAAACTAGCTGATTTTTTATGCGATGTATCTGTAACATGGTTTACTTTTTTATTAGCGATTTTTGTTAATTTTACTTTATTAATAATAAACGGAAAAGGAAGCGAACCTTCAAAAGTTTTATTCCAACTTTCTTGGTTATATGCCTTATCTGTCGTGAGAACAGTAAAGAATAGCGTGCTCTTTGTATCTGCTTGCAAGGTCGCGTTAAATGATACTGAACGTAAATTCTCAGAAACAAACCCAATATCAGTGACATTGATGAGCGAATTCGGTGCCAATGTGTCTTTTTTCTTTTTTCTTTGAGGCTTTTGCTGAATTGTAGCAGATTTACCAAAGTTAGACATAGGTAGGAACATATTACCGAAGTGTCTACTTAAAGCTGATGTACGCTTAGAGGCCTTAGCTTCAGTATTATTTAAATCTGCTGATAATTCTTTAGCAACTGATCTTTTTATTCGATTGACAATAGTCACTCGCCCACTATCAATGATTTTATCAATCCAAGTTGCATGGTCTGCATTCTCAGTATCTCGAAGATAGCTTTCAAGGGTAGAATAATAATTCAAGTATTTCTTATGCAAATTACCATCACTATTAGGTACAAAGACAGCAAAAACATATGAATTTTCTTCAAGGGATAAACCCTTCATCCATTCATTGTCGTTGACAACATATTCAACTACCATCCCTGGCTTTCTCATATAAGCAAGAATATTTGCTCCATAAGGGCTACCGTCTTTAAAGGTCGCATTACCAATATAGCTGATAGGGGAGATAAACCCGCTGTTTTTATATGCTTTTAAGTCATCAAGACTTAATTGTACATAAGCCAAGTATCCAATGGGGATTTTTCTGTTCGACATTCCAGTAGTAGCAAGGTGAATGGTCTTTGCTTGAATTCTTCCATGTGTCTTACTTTCTTCAGTTGACCCCAATTGTGTGGCAATAGAATATAGTGATTGGAACCAATCAAACGTATTACTAAAATTTTCAGGTTTGATCATACGACCATTGACGGAAGGTGCAAGGATTGAATTATTTGTAAACCGGTTGTAATGACGGTTGTAAATTCTCGGGAAATACCATCTTTGAATAGCTTGAATAACTGATTCTTCGATATCGGTTTCCCACGGGAAATCATTCTTTGATGTGTCCTCCATAGTCACCTTAGAATCTTTGATAAATGGTACGATTATAGTTGTCCCAGTTTCATTCCCGCTATATTGCTTGATACCTAAAGATTTAGTGAACTCTGAGATAAACTGAGGATCCGTAATTGGTAATGTTTTATCATAGATATCTGTTGAGTTTTTTTCTCCCCACCAAGCAATACCCCTGTCGTTATTAGGCATAATTGCATCTGATTTATCGGAATCTTCAATGAGACAGGCAGCTAAACGCTCCTCATATTTATTATTATGTTTAACACGTGAGTAATATATGACAATGCCACTGCCCATTCTGAAAAAACTAGTTTTACCTAGACCCCATGATCCACCAGCATCTACTTTATCTTGGTTCATATTTAGACCATAAATTAATTTATATATATTACTGTTATTAAGTTCATCTTTATCATCCGTATTAAACTTTCCCGTTAAACCGGACGTATTACTATCTCTAATAGCAACCATAGTTGACTCTCTAGGGAATAATTGCTTAAGTCGAGTATCGATAGAGTCAAAATGATGAGCAATTTTATTTGTTGCGATTTTGCCAATGGTTACGTCAATATTTGTTTGATCACTCTTAGGTAAAGTGGCATCCAGGCTATTTTGGAATGATTCACGAACAACTAAATCGACTATTGGTAGCGAATCATTCTGCAAAGACCGTAATATAGCTTTTCCAGAAGGCGCCATTCTGTCATCTATACGTGCTATTTCAATTTTCATTCTTCATCCTCCTTATGGGAATCGCCATCATCCTCATTAATCGGGACAACAATTTTAAGTTTTCTTGCAAGATTTTTATTTTTTCGTGCACCTGGAATCATGAGATTGATTCCGATTAAATCTTTTTCGAAGTTTAAAGGATATCTATTACTTGAAGTACTTCGAGCTTTCCTAAATTCTTCTTCAGTTTGCTTTCCTTTGTCAATTCGATAGATCACTAATTGTGGCACGTTACCCAGTCCATGTTTAGCTCTAAGTTGTTGTGCTTCTCTACCAGAAGGGCTCTTTTTCATATCTTCCGAATTTAATTGTTCGATATCGCTGATTAAATCAGAAGGTGTCCGTAACGCACCAATTGATACTGTTTTTCCATCATTTTGTGCTTGACCTAATCGCGAACGTTGGATGTTCGGTGGGTTATAACCATGAATATCCCAACCTGACTGATTATCCGATACTTTCGGGATATTTCCTTTCGAAGAAAGTATAATATTCCAATTAGCGTAACCATTCTCTTCGCGAGTATCATCGTACCAATCTAGAAAAGCTTTAATATTTGAAAAGGCAGTATCTTTATCACTAAAAATCATTGATTCTAAGTACTTTTTAACGAAATCATATTCAACATCACGCCAAATCATTTTATTTCTAGATAAGTCAAATTCATCAGTAAGAGAGTTCAAGAATTTTTCTGTCACTGTCAAATTATTTTCTAAAACTGATAGCTCGTTTTTAAATAGGATTGTTTGACGATTAAAACCAGAAAAATCAATATCAGATAATTCTGCTGATTGCATTTTATTACTTGAAGTAATTCTTAAAAAATTATTATTAGGTGAATTTTTAATTTTGACTCCAGCTTCATATGGTAAGTAAGTTTTAGCACTCATATCTTGAATATCTTCAATAAGTTCAGAATTTAATTGAGTAATGAATTCAAATCGTCTTTTAGTCTCACTATCCATCCAAACTCGAGGGAATAATTCATATGTAGGACGGTAACCAAACCATCTTCCCATTTGATATAAAGTATCAGCTTGCTTTGTTTGACGGATAAAGTAAGAGCTAACAAGTCCTTCTAAGGTTAAACCTCTAGAGAGAGTATTCCCGCCGACTACAATGAACAGTGGAGCAAAGCTAAGTCTCCTTTCAGGATAAACTAGTCGAACATGTTGGTTCTCAACGCGAGTCTGACTGTTATCTATAACAAGATGGAATCCTTTATGATACTCTAAAGCCTCATCATCTTTTAAACCTATATGATCAACATAATTTTCGTTATTTGAGTTGATTAGGCCTTTAAGTTGGATTAAAATATCCTCCCATTTAGGATAGTCATTGATAAACTCCTTACTTGAGTAAGATGTGACTGCTTCAGAGAAATCCTCTTTAGTAAATTCAGTCGATTCATGTTCAAATAATTCTTTTAATTTATCAAAGTACTCTTCACGATTCTCACGCATGCTCTCTAAATATGCACGAATTAAAGAAGCCACTTTTTCTTGATCAACAATTTTTAAACTTGTATGAACTAACATTGATACGGGTTTCGTAAAACGTAAGTGTCTTTGCATTGCAGAAACCAACACGAACCAATCAATCGCTTTTTGAAAACTAGGTGGCAAATAGTTAGTATCCCCTTTATGCAGAGATTTTATTAATTCTTTATCTGTATCACTGATTGTTCTAATGATGGGTAAGGAAGGACCTGTCTCTGGTTCTGCTAAACCAAACATTTTATCAGCACCAAGATAGTCGCTTGAAGGTGTTAAGGTATAGATAAAATCTTTAGGGAATAACGAATAATCCCCAATTTCATTTAATACATTTGCATAAGGCGTACCAGTATAAGATATATAGTTGACTGCAAGGGCTTGCTTTCCGTTAAAACCATTTACTAAATCGAGAACTTTTTTATTAATAGTACTTCTTTCTTCATCTTCTAGTTTTTTTGTATTAATACTTGCTTGATCAGCTTCATCATCGATAATGAGTATTTTTAACTGTTTTAATTTATTTGGATCCGAATAAAGCCACTTTGCCAAATTATCTAGTCTAGATTTATTTTTCAATGAAACAACGAAATATTTCTTTTTGCTATGTTCCTGTAAGTTAATATTATTCCAATTATTCGGTGCACTTCTATCTGAAACTTTTGGATTATCAATATTAGTCCAATCCCACCAAGCTGCACCTTTATTTGAGTCTAAATCACCATATAACCTGTTAGCTGTTTGGATACGTAAATTTTCGATCACTCCTGATAGAATAATAAAAAAATTAAATCCGTTATCAGCAGCTATTGACATAACTGCCGCCATATTAGCTGTTTTTCCCGATTGTACATCACCGATCGTTAGCCCTTTAATTGCACCGCTTTCGCGTGTGTCCATACTTAATTGTTGGACTATGTTGAAGGCATCATCTTTAATATTTGCAATGGATTCAGCTGAAAACCCTTTGCTGACAAGTTTTCTCTCATATTGTTTCCATTGAGAATATGGATCGTCTGATAATATTGCATCGTTTTTGCTGTTTTTGGATAATAAAGTTGTTTTTTTACTTTTAGAATCACTCTTCATATATTTAACAAGTTCTTGCCAAGTTGAATAATCAATATCTGTATCACTTGGTTTAAGCATTTGAAACTTAAACTCTTCAAAAGCTTCTGAACCAATATCCTTGCGAGTATAGAAGTCGAAATCTGAAAGCGAGTCCCAACTTGTTTCATAATCCGTTCTGCGTTCTTCGATATAATTTCTATAAATATTAAATTTTTTGTCGCCAAAATTTATGCTCATGTAAACGCTCCTAGTTATTATAATAGTGTCTATATTATAACAAAAGTTTGACTGTTTAGAAGAGAATAAATTAGGTTTAATGGCATTAATGTTGTATTATTTGAAATATTTCACACCAAAATATCTGATATTCGACTAAGTGAGTTTAATGCGATAATATTAGAAAAAGTAGAAAATTTAATATAATTAAAATGGGATATTATAATATAGTAGGTCATAACTAATAGGAGTGATTGGAGTGTCGGAGTTGTTTTGGAATAATCAAACCAAAAGTCAAAAAGAAGAATATATTGAGATGTTGAAAATTTTAGGTTCACTATCAAACCTTTTTTCTGATAGCAATTCACCTTATCTTTATTATCGGGCACATGAGAATTTATTTTGTGCTTCATTTGATGCCAAAAACTTATCACGTGGTGACGTGTCTTATGATGCAATAAAAGACAGAGTTGGAATCGGCTTAAAAACGTTCTTGCAAAATAATGGACGGACGTATCAAAAGGTCGCAGAGTTTAATGGTGATAGTGATAAGGTTCGTAAACTCAAAAGTCATGAAGAGATTGTTTATATGATAGCTGAACTTAGAAATAAACGAATCGAAGTGACTCAAAATATTACAGATGCAACTGATTCGGTTTATCACTTAATTACTAGAGAGCCAGGCAAGATGAATGTGTTTGAAACACCTTTAGATTTAGTGGACATAAATTCTATTCGCATACAAAAGAAACAAAGTAAAAATACTATTCGATTTACTGACAAATACAACGAATATTCCTATTCATTATCTAAAAATACACTTCTTAAACGATTTTATACTCAAGAACAAAATAAAATTGTAACTTTTGATGTAGACATCTTAGAAAATCCATTTGAATTACTAAAGTCTATGCAAGTTGAGATTGCTGATTCAAGACTTATTTCAGAATCGAAAGAAAACTATATTGTTTTACCTTTATATTCGCCAAATCGTGGAGATGTACCACAGCGTTCTGGATTAAATCAATGGAATGCTCAGGGGAGAGTTCGTCATCCTGATGAAGTGTACATACCTATTCCAGCATGGATTCATGAATCGTTTGATACATTTTTTGCATACGCGAAACAAAGGAAAGTAAAAGGGGAGAGTGCAAAAGATTCCCCAACCTTTCAAGTGGAGTTACCTAACGGTGATGTCATGAAGTGTAAAGTAGCACAATCCGGAGGCAAGGCACTGATGTCGGATCCAAATAAAGATTTAGGAAGATGGATATTAAGAGACGTCTTGAAGATTGCACCAAATCATCTGGTTAACATGAGCACCTTAAATGAAATAGGCATCGATAGTGTTAAATTAACAAAGAAAGCAGAAGATTATTATCTATTAGACTTCATGGAAACTGGCTCATATACTGAATTTAAAGAAGAGAACGCATAAAATTTAAGGTCAGAATAATTTCTGGCTGCAAATCACGTCTCATAATGATATAATAATAGCTTCGAAAACAAATTATAAAGGAGAGAGCAAATGCAAGAATCTGTAAGTTCTACAATAAAAAGCAAACATACAATTGCGTCATTTTTTGCTGGGGTTGGTGGAATTGAGCTTGGTTTTGAACAAACCGGCGAGTTCAGAGCCGTATATGCTAATGAGTTTGATAAAA
>NZ_JBQDAA010000074.1:0-2037 GCF_052089545.1 Tissierella sp.
CTTCTTACTCCGCTACCTCTTTTATTCAGAGATATGCCATCATCTGAATTTATAGCTAACTTAAAAAGAGAATCAAATTTGGGCTCTGTTTTAAATTCAGGTTCTAAAGTAGCAGCCAGTGTTTCATCCATTTCTTGTAGCTTATCCAACGTTCTTCTTGCTGTATCTAGGGCTCTTTCTTGTACTATAGTTTTAATAATATTTATTTCATTCTCTACTGTACTTAAAGCTTGTTGAACTGCAATTTTCATAGGATCAGTTACTTCTACATCAGTGTCCAAACTATTTCTATCAGCTTGAAATAATGCAAATGCTGGTAAATAAGTTTCTATTGAAGTAAATATTTTTTTGCCATCAGCAATATCTACTTCAATTTCATTTCTAATTAACTCGATATTCGTGCAATCATTATAGATTGCATCTCTCATACTCACATTATTTCTTGCATCATATATATTTTTGTCTATATTTAAATATTCTGCCCGTTTCTTTAATTCTGTTCTTTTGAGACTTAACAAGTCATTATAATTTTGATTAATTGGATGTTGGCATACAATCTTTGTATTTGGCTTAGGTTTCTGAGTAGTAGCACTGAATTTCTTTTTAATTTCTAATAATCAATCACTATTCAAAAAAAATTCTCTCTCTAATGTAGTTGTAGATGATGTATCTATAGATAAACTAGAAGGCAAATTATCAAAAACGCATGTTATTTCAATATCTCTGTTGTTCTCATCATGATTAATTGATAAATCTTCTTTCTCAATTATAACTGTTTTATTGTTAAAAAAAATTTCTAATGCTTCCATAATCGTAGATTTACCTACATCATTTTTTCCTAATAAGGCTGTTAAATTATTCAATTCTAATTTTGTCTCTTCTTTATAACCTCTAAAGTTTTTTATTTTTACTTCAATTAATTTCACTACAAACACCTCTCTAAATTCGATAGATTGTTATTAACAAGGTACTTAATACTACAGCACAAATTGATTACGCTTACAACCGATTCTGTTAAAATCCAATCTACTTATATAAACCTAATGAGAACATATAGCAACCCTCCTTTATTGAAGAGTTGCTATTTATGAACATATTAATGTAAATCATCTAATTTTGTAACAACCTCATAATCAATTCCTGTCTGAAGTGAATCAAAGTGTTTTTCACCGGCATTAATTTTTTGTCTTTCGGTTACTCTTAATGACATTCGATTCGTTGATCCTTTAGTCTCAGCAATAAAATAAATTCTATTTTCACCATCGACCTCTTTTACAATCGCCCAATCTGGGTTATATCCGCCTATTGGTGTATCAATTGTGAATTTGTCTGGTAGTTTAACATAAAACTTAATACTACGACTTTGATCCAATTCTTGAGCAAAATCTCGTTCAACATTAGAATCTGTTCGAATAAAATCAACAATAGTTTTATCTGAGTTGTTTATAACTTTATAATCAGTGGAACTTTCATCTACGTAAGTAGAACCTTGGCTCGTATCTCTAAAGATAAGATCGTTAAATTCTTCACCAGTTTTATAATATTCAATATTATCAACAATCATATTTTCTTTATGTTGATTTATAATTTTGGCTGCTTGCATCATATAACTGATTGGATTTTGTTTAAATTTACCTAAATTACCCGATTGAGTTAAAATTTCCACAATTGATTTTCGTGTTATTTTCGTTTCATTTTGTAAGTGCGTAATTATGTCAGGTAAAACATAGTTACTACTTCTTAGATACCCAGAATCTGTGGTAATCGTTTTATCATCAACTCTAAACCCAGCATCAGAAATATCTAACTTACCACTTGTATATTGATAGCTACGACCTCTAACCTCAATATCAATCATACCTTCAAATTCATTCGTACCATGTATAATATTTTGAATTAACTGGTCTGTATCAATATGAACTTTATAGTTCGTCTTGTACTTTATACGATTCCATAATTCTTCAAATTCTTGTGATTTTAATGCATTTTCGTTTAGTGTAATATCTGTTTTCTTAGAAGCATCTTTAATGTTAAGAT
>NZ_JBQDAA010000074.1:2047-9217 GCF_052089545.1 Tissierella sp.
TTTGCTATCTCTATAATTTGTTTTTCATAAGGTGCAAATTCTTCTGATAAAATAAGCTCTTCATCTTTAATGGCTTGTCTTAATTTATCCGTTGCCCGATTATTAGAGTTCACATAATCATTTTCTTTCAATTCTTTAACTAATTTTTTGGATTTAGTCTTCCCAAACACTTTAATATCTTCAGTCAAATTATCTTTTTCAACAATAATAGTCGCAAAAGTTTCCTCTTCAAAAATACCAAAACGGATTCCGTCTTCTTCATATTCGGATTGTAGGCTATCTGCAAACTCTTCATAACTTTCATTTGCCATCACTGTTAAAGTATTTATATCGAAACCTGATGTACGTTCGCCTTTTTGATCTACAGCTATTCGTAAACCACGTCCAATTTTTTGTCTCTTTGTGATTGTATCTTGAGTTTCTACTAGTGTTGCAATTTGGAATACATTCGGGTTATCCCAACCTTCTTTTAAAGCAGAATGAGAGAAAATAAACCGTATTTTATTTGCTCGACTAATATTCCCTCTCTCTTCGTCATAAAAAGTCAATAGGCCTTCTTTATCTTTCATAATAATTTCATAGGTTGTTTCGTCGGCAATGGTTCCCCCGCGCGTATCTTTTACACGATTTTTATTATCCACTGAAAAATAACCATCATGGACTTCATTGGTTCCAACATTTGTTTGGTGAAGTGAACGATAACGTGGTTGTGCAATTAATTTATTATATTCATCTTCAAATATCTGTGCATATTCACCAAGCAATTCATTTCCGTCCTCATCATACTGTCTGTATTTATCTACTTGATCAATAAAAAATAAACTCAGCACTTTAATTCCTTTAGGATTTAATAGCAATTCTTTATCTAGATGAGCTTTAATCGTATTATGTATCTGAATACGTTTGATGTCTAAGTCTTCTTGAATAGCAGCATTTAAAGTTATATAGCTTGGTTCTCCAGAAAAGTAGACCGCTTCTTGCCCAGGCGTTGCATCTATATCATTAATAAATCCTATTTTTTGATAAGCAGGGAGCCTAGTTTTCTTCTGCATATCATCGCCTTTACGGAAAGTTAGTATTTTTTTGCTAATTTTGCCTTTGGTTTCTTGATATACTTCCATTTTAGCTGTGATATTCTTTTTATGGTCCACTGAAATTAGGCGCATATACGCTTCATTACCATCATCATCTGCAGTTACACTCGCTACTTCAATTTGTTTAACTAATTCTTGATCATAAGCTTCAACGGCTCCTAAACGATAAAGTGTCGGATATGAAGTATCTCTATGTGTGGCACTATATCTAAATCCTAAAGAAGGTCTTAAATTATTAATGGCTTGTTTAGATAATGGCGTGTTATCTACAGATTGCGGTTCATCAATAATTATTATTGGATTTGTGGAAGAAATTAAATCAATCGGTCGATTTCCTCCAATTTGATCACTTTCACGATAAATTATATTTCTATTACCTTTATTATCTGTTTTAGATCCTGCTTCAGAACGAAATGCTTGAATATTAATAACCATAATATCGATATTTGATGATTGTGAATATTCTCGAACTCTTCCTAAGTTATTACTGTCATACTCAAAATAATTATAAATTACGCCATTAAACTCACGTTTAAAAAACTCTTTTGTCATTTCTAAGTTTTTTATTGTACCGGCTTTAATTGCTATAGATGGTACAATAATTGCAAACTTAGTGAAGCCATACTTTTGATGCATTTTTAAGATAGACTTCAAATAAACGAAAGTTTTACCAGTACCTGTTTCCATTTCAATATTGAATTGAGGGAAAGCATTATTATTTCCATACAATTCTTCTGATGGAGCTATTCCATTTTTTATTTGGACCTTGTTTATGTTTTGTAATAAACGTTCATCATCGATAATGATACGATTTCCTACTCCAATAGACTGAGTTTCTCCAAATAATTCAGTTTGATTTTCGGGTATTAAAGTAGTCTGTGTATCACCTATAGACATAGGGCCACTTTCTACAATTGTGAATTCTGATTTCCGGATTTGTTGTCCTTCAAGAGTATTTACTGCAGAATTAACAGCTTCATCTTGATAATCGAGTTGATCGAATTTAATTCTCACTAATGTTCTCTCCTTTAAATACTCATTAACTGTTCTTCATTAAATCCATTATTTTTAAGTATTTCAATAGAATTCAATTTTTCGTTGTCATTCTTAAATCCGTTATCATTAAAGACAACTGAAGGATTTTCATTTTCATATTCTTTTTGTTTATTAGCAATATACTTAGCCACTTCTTGAGTGATATTCTCACCTAAGACTATATAAACATTTCCGAATGCCACGTCGTATACAGTAGAACCCCCAACTGTACTCTCTGCGAAATGTATATTCAAATTCAATCCTAGCTTAAGAAGTATTTCATAAACGATGTCTGTATGAGAGCGTCCCTCAACAAAGTTATTTTCCATTGAAAACAATGATTCTTCGATATTTTCAGAATCAATGTTCCATTTTTGTATATTTGAATTATCCAACTTTAAATTTTTGAAGCCCACATCAATATTATATTTACTATTTTCCAGTATTTTTTCTCCAGATTTTTTGATTCTATCAATTCCTAATTCTGCTATAGTATCATATCCAGCATTTTTAGCATCACTATTATCTTCTGCAACTTCTGGTAACTGGATCATAATAAACTTACGATTCATATTATCCTTAGAATTCATATTCATAACCGTATGAGCAGTAGATGATGAACCAGCGAAAGCATCTAAAATAATTGCATCTTCTGTATGAGTATAGTTAAATAACTGTTCTAATAAACGTACTGGTTTTTTCCCATCATTAAATGCAACTTCTCCCTCATGCCTTATGTTGCCAAAGTCTCCACTAAAATCATAATAATTTGGGATTGGACTGTACTTGATTGATGTCCCTTCTTCGGCCTCTTCAAGTCTATCTGTTGGGACCCCTGAGAAAAATTTTCCTCTGATGTTACCAGGTTTAGATGGGCCTGTAAAATATCTATATCCTAACCCATCTTCTCCTATTCCTTCAACTTTGTATAAATAGCCATACTCATTATTTTTTTCAGCTCTTGGAGTAATATAACTATTTGAAAATTTTCCACTAGAATTCCCAGATATAACTGAGCCACTTGCCCAAGTCTCTTTAAGTAATTTTTCACTACCTTTTTTATGCTTTTTAATTTTCCATTCATTTTTTGGAAATATTATTGTATCTTTTCCACCTAAATTTGTATGGACTCCCTCTGTCAATTCTTCGATTTCATATATAAATTTATCGTAAGAATACTCTTGTTCTGGTTTTTTAGCAGTAAAATTTTTTTTGTTTTTTGCATAAATATAAACTTGTTCCACTACAGGTTGCCAATCATTCTTTTCATTTAAAGATTTATTAGAGTATCTAACCTGTATATACTGAGTGGATAATCGGTTATCTTCCCCAAATATTTCATCCAGTATTTTACGTAAATTATCAGATTCATTTTCGTCAATACTTATATATATAACACCATCATCAGTTAATAAATTTTTCATTAAAATTAATCGTGGATACATCATATTCAACCAATCCGTATGAAACCTTCCAGATGATTCAGTATTTGTTGCTAGTTTATTACCATCATCATCAACTTGACCGGTTTGTTTAAAATAATTTTGTAAATTATCTTTAAAGTCATCTTTATAAACAAAATCTTTTCCAGTATTGTAAGGCGGATCAATATAAATAATTTTAACTTTTCCAGCGTAAAATTTCTGGAGCAGTTTTAAAGCCTCTAAATTATCGCCCTCTATAAATAAATTCTCAGTTGTATCCCAATTCTTTGAGTTTTCTTTATTAGGTCTTAATGTACCTGTTGAAGGTTGTTGGGCTATTTTAATTGCATTATTTTTTCCATTCCAAGTAAAGGAGTACTTTTCCGGTTTGTCATTGACCTCATCACCTAAAATTAATCGTAGTTTTTCAAAATCAATTTGGTTTTCAGTTAAGACTTCTGGAAAAAGTTCCTTCAATTTATCTATATTTTTTTTAGTAAGCTCTAGAGTTTCTCCACTCATTGGTTTTAAGTCTGACATTTATTATTCTCCTCTTTTAGTGATCTGTTCAAGTTGTTTTTTCTTTTTATTTAATTCATATTGTAAAGGAATAATCTTGTTTATTTGCTCTTCTCTTTTAATTTCTATTTTTAGTCGATCAATATCTTTTTCTAATTGATTAATTTCATCTCGTTCATCCGCAGATAAAAGAACTGGTTTACTATTCTCTTGTGCCACAAAATTTAAAGTATCACCTAATATGTTTTCCTGTATCCATAGATATAATTCCTTAAAATTTCTTTGTGTAAGTTGATTTAGATTGATACGTTCAAACAGTTGATTCATTTCCTGTTCAGAATACTTTTTTGAAGAATATGATTTAGTAACCTTAACACTAGGCACACCATTAATCAGTCTTTTATCATATTTTCCGGTATGAATAGTTGAGTATTCTTCAAAGTTAAAGACAACAATTATAGGATAGGGGAAAATACGAGTTAATATATTGAATACTTTCTCTTCCTTATCCTTCTCACGCATATGAACATGTATAAAGAAAATTTCATTAAAATATTCAGCATCGGATTCATAAACAGCTAAGTTCGTCGTTTGTTCGTTTAAGATAGCTATTAAATAGATCGATTGAACGCTATCCTGTATCAAATCTTTATCCTCTGTTGTATTTAGCTGAGGATATATCGCGTTTTTAGGAATATTCGATCGCTGTTTTGATTTTACTGGAAGTTTTGTTATTTCAAATAATTGATCAATATCCATTCATCACTACTCCCTTATAATTAAAAATGAAATCAACTCAAAATCTTCTATCTTTAGATTATCTGCTGATTCAAAGTGTGTTCCTCCAGGTGCAAATAAGGATTGTATCCCCACTTCTTCTGTTTTTCCTTTAATTTCTTCAAGAGCTTGTGTGAGCAAATAGGAATATTCTTCCATATTTTTCCCTTCTTGAGTTTCACTATTAAATTGATCAACTAGTGATTGAAAAACAGTATTCTTACCTTTAGCTAACTTTTTATAAATACTTAATATTTGATTGGCATGTAAATGATTTAATTTTATTGAACCATCTTGTCTCATATAAATGACTAAGTAAGGATAAAGGCCTGTTGGTTCTTTATCTTCATTTGAAAGCTGTTTTAGCGTAAGGATAATCCCTGGTTCTGCCTCTTCTAGTAAGTCTGCATTCGTGATAGCATACATCCCGGTTGGCGCAGTTACGAGTTCTTTTTCAGAATTTTTTAAAGCCTCAGACAAATCAGATTTAAACTCATTATATGTTAAGTCTGTTACTGATATCGCTCCGTCCACGTCTTCTAAATCTACTACTTGTTCTTGAAGTTGCTGCATTTGTTTGCGACGATAATTCATATCGTTCATATCTTTTTTGTCCGCTTCCTCATTAATTACATCATCTTCACCAGTCGAAGATACATTGGAAAGAACCATTCTTCCACGGACTCGATTTTCTAGATTAATATATTCATCTAGTTCCATATTCGGCCAAAAATTGACTAATTGGATTTGAGTATTTTTGGAACCGATTCGATCAATTCGTCCAAACCGCTGAACCACTCGTACCGGATTCCAATGAATATCATAATTCACTAAGTAATCCGCATCTTGTAAGTTTTGTCCTTCAGAAATTGTATCAGTTGCGATTAAAATATCTATCTCTTCCGAAGCAGCCGCATCAATTTTATTCCGATGCTTTGATATTGGTGAGAAGTTAACTAAGATGTCTTCCATATTTGTTACTTTAATGCCTGACATATTTGTCTTATTCGTTCCTCCACCTGTTATCAAAGCAGCATTTAAGTCATGTTTATTTTTTACATAGTCTGATACATGTTCATATAGATAATTTGCGGTATCCGCAAAGGCTGTAAATATCAATACTTTTTTATTTCCTTCATTAATAGGATTTTTAATTTTATTATCAATTAGTCGAAGCAAATCGTTTAATTTTTCATCTCTAGTAGGTGTTACTGACCTTGCTCCTTGCTGAATTTGTTTTAACTTCACTAAATCTTCTTCTAAATCCATCTTCCAGCGATGAAGATCCATGTCACCTAAAAGTATTTTATTTTTTTTACCCACTGAATAGTCTTCAAATGCTGTCTCTAATTCTTCATCATCATAATTGATTAAAGATGGTAATTTAATTTCATTATTTTGACTTTTAGAAATCACTTCAAGGATATTTTCAATTTGAGTGACCATTCTCGAAACCGTCAATGTAAATGAATGAACTGAACTTTCTAATCGTTTTAATAAACTTGTTTCACGATCTTCTTGTCTAAATACTCCTCTTGATGTTTGGGTATCATAAAGATCTTCATAACGAGCCTTTCGAGTCGGCAGTACATAAGCCATCTGTTGGTATATTGATAAATTTAATGATTTAATTTCATCATTAACCTCTTTTATTGATGAAACTTTTTTTTGGATATCGATATCAGACTTAATAGAAATGGGTTTTAATCGTTTTGGAAACTCACCAATTTCTTTGGTATTGTAATACTTGATAATATGCTTACGACTACGAGCAATCGTCAATAAATCTAGTATTTTAAAGTACCCAGGATTAACCATTTCAAGAAATCGGCTTGTCGTTCTTTGTTTTTCTTCTAAACTCGACCATTCATTATAACGCGCTTGTGCTAACCTTAATTCATTATCAAGATCATCTATTCCGTATGCGTCTAACGCTTGTGGGTTATCATTCGTTATAAAAGCTATTTGATTCTTCAAATCATTCATTCGATTGTTAACAGGTGTTGCAGATAACATAAGCACTTTAGTATTGACACCTTTTTTAATAATCTCTTCCATTAGTCGTTCATAACGAGTCATGCGATCATCTTTAGTCGGATTATTATTTCTAAAGTTATGCGACTCATCAATAACTACTAAATCATAGTTTCCCCAATTAATTGTTTTTAAATCAATATCTCCTGAAAATCCATCGTATCGGCTTAAATCCGTATGATTTAATACATCATAATTAAAGCG
The DNA here is from genome assembly GCF_052089545.1 of Tissierella sp. Taxonomy (GTDB): domain Bacteria; phylum Bacillota; class Clostridia; order Tissierellales; family Tissierellaceae; genus Tissierella_A. The sequence goes on from NZ_JBQDAA010000074.1 coordinate 9,135, forward strand.
ATCATCAGCTAATACATTACGAACATCATTTTGTGTATAGACGGTCCAGTTTTCTCTTAACCTCTTAGGTGCTAAAACTAGAA
>NZ_JBQDAA010000074.1:9227-10407 GCF_052089545.1 Tissierella sp.
TCATTTCTGAGTTCATAATATTTAATTACATCTAATGCAGAAAAAGTTTTACCTAACCCAACAGAATCTGCTAGAATAGCACCATTATATTTTTCTAGTTTACTTATTAAGCCAACTACACCGTCTTTTTGAAAATCATAAAGTGTATTCCAGACAGATGTTTCTTTGAATCCTGTACCTTCTTTAATCGTGCTCTTTTCATCTAATTCATCTAATTGATTATGAAAGACGTGGTATAAGGATACGTAATACAACCATTCTGGAGTGTTCTCTGAAGATATACTAGACAACCTATCTATAATTTCATCCGTATGTGTAATTACCGAATCATTATCGTTCCAATTAACATCAAATGTATTAGAGAATGATTGCACTATATTTTGATCACCTGTAATAGCTGTTAGCGGTGCCAAATTATTGGAAGGTTGAGTGCCTATTCCGTCAGATGAAAAATTGTATATAGTAGGCAAAAATACATTTTTATCTCGTGATCGTTCATTTTCCAAGATCAATTGACCAGGTAAGTTTTTTCCAGGTTTCAAAATCTTAAAATTTACTTTATTTTGAATTAATGTGTTAATAACTCTAGCTATATAGGTAGAGTTCATATTGTTTTTTAGCGTAATTTCATATTGATTCCCAGATATACTTTGATTCTGTCGGGCAATCTCATATCTTTTTGAAAGTGATTCCTCATCAATACTAAATTTATCCTCAGTCAAAATAACTTCGAAGCTTTTAGCACGCCTGATTTCTTTTAGCAAATCATAAAAAGCATAGATCGAAAATTCACCGACAGTAAGCTTTAACTTCGTATCTCTATCGATAACTCCTTTTAGAAAATTCAAAAGTGTGTCATCGCCCTTATTTTCAATAATAATATTTTTCATAATATTTATCCTAACTTTTATTAATAATATTTGCTACGACGGTTAAACGATTTTTCCCGCATTGTTGTTTAAGTATTGTAGTAAAATCATCATTTTTTATTATTTTGCGTTGGTTATTCTTATAAATCATAATTATATTTTCTTCTAACTCTTCATCTGTTAGATTATCTACCCAATATTCATCAACTATTTCATTAATTACAGCTGCAACTTCCCGTTGGGTTCGGTAAAATTTCTTCACTTTCACAGAATCACCTCTGTCATATTTAATTCTTACTTTTATTATACTT
>NZ_JBQDAA010000075.1:0-10258 GCF_052089545.1 Tissierella sp.
AAGGAAGACTTATACCTTAAAACTTTAAATTTGCAAATGGAGACCTCTACACTCGTAGAGGTCTTTTTATGGAAAATCTTAAAATATATTAAATATTTAACTATAAAAATAAATGGAGTGATGGAATTGTCAAATTTACCAAATTGTCCAAAGTGTGATTCGGAATATACATATGAAGATATGCATTTACTTGTTTGTCCAGAGTGTTTCCATGAATGGACAGAAGTGTCTGAAGAAGTAAGTGAAATAAAAGAAGATATTATAAAAGATTCTAATGGAAACCCATTGGAAGATGGAGACGATGTTATAGTTATAAAAGATTTAAAAGTAAAGGGAAGTTCCAACCCAATAAAGCAAGGTACAAAGGTTAAAGGAATAAAACTTGTAGACTCTCCAAGTGATGGACATGATATAGATTGTAAGGTTAGTGGGTTTGGGGCTATGAAGTTAAAATCTGAGTTTGTAAAAAAGGCATAAAAAATTAATATTAAAAGAGGGCATGACAAAACATCTATAAAGTTAAGTTTTGTCATGCTTTTTTTAAAAAAGATTAGAAAGATTGATATTAGTTAGATTTTTTTACTATAAAGGGTATAATTGAAATATATTAATTATCTAACAATCTTTTCAAGGGGGAATAAATATGTTAAAAAATTATATGGAGATTGTAGTAGAAGATGTATTACCCGACCTTATAAAGGAGCATAAACTTAAGTGTGATTGTCAAATATGTATAGAAGATATAAAGGCTATAACACTTAATAATTTAAAACCTATGTATATTGTAAGTCATAAAGGAATAGTATACTCTAAATTAAATGAATTAAATAATCAATTTAATGCAGATACAGTTCGAGGAATAATGGATGCCATAAAAAAAGTAGAAGAAAATCCCAGACATTAAATAGATATTAAAGATTATGGAGGATGATAGATTGAAAAATTTTGTTAATGCAAAATATTTAATAGAAAATATAGATGCTGAAAATTTAATAATACTTGATGCCACAGCAAATTTAGCCGAGCCTTTACAAGGCATAGATTCTTATAAGAAAGGACATGTTAAAGGGGCTTATTTTGTTTCTCTAGAAGATGTTTCTACAGGTCAAATATCTATTCATGGTGGAAGACACCCTTTACCTAATTTAAAAGAGTTTAGGGATTATATGAGAAGTTTAGGGGTAGATAACTCCTCAAAGATAATCATATATGATGATGGAAAGCTTGCCATGGCTGGAAGACTTTGGTGGATTTTTAAATATATTGGTAAGGATCAAGTCTATATTTTAAAAGGCGGAAAAGAGGCCTTTATAAAAGAAGGCGGGGATATAAGTAAGGAAGCTCCAAAGGTAAAAAAGACTGGAGACTTAAATATAAATATAAATGAAGAAATAATAGCTCATATGCAAGAGGTAGATAGGAAGAGAAAAGATAAAGAGGTTGCTATAGTAGATGTTAGAAATCACAAAAGATATATTGGAGAAATTGAACCACTAGATACAGTTGCCGGTCATATAGAAGGAGCAATTAACTATCCATGGACAGATCTTTTAGAGGATGAAAGGGATATAAACCTAAAGAAAATAGAAGAAGAGCTTAAAGATTTAAAAGATTATAAAGAAGTAGTAGTTCATTGTGGTTCAGGTATAACAGGAACTGTAACTGTTTTATTTTTAGATGAAATAGGAGTATATGCTAAGCTATATGCTGGTGGCTATAGTGATTGGATAAGCTATGAAGAAAATGAAGTAATCCAAGGTGAAAATTAATCTTATTTAGGAGATAATATGGAAAATATAATTCAGAGGAAAGAGGAAGCTTATGGAACTTAGATTTGCTAAAAAAGAAGACATGGAAGAAATTATGCTTATAATAAAAAAGGCTCAAGAGAGTCTTAAGTCAAAAGGAATAAATCAGTGGCAAAATGGTTATCCAAATGAAGCTACTATAGAAAATGATATAGATAATGACGAATTCTATGTTTTAGTAGAAAATAAAGAAATACTTGGAATTACAGCCCTTAGCTTTGAAGGTGAAGATACTTATGAAAAGATATATGAAGGCGAGTGGCTTACAGAAAAAGAGTATGGTGTGGTTCATAGGATGGCAGTAGATTTGGATAAAAAAAGAAAAGGCCTAGCTGGTAAGATTTTACAGGAAGCAGAAATCATATGTAAGAGTAGGGGCATAAATGATATAAAAATAGATACACATAGAAAAAACATTGCCATGCAAAACTTTTTAAAGAAAAATAATTTTAAATACTGTGGTATTATTTATTTGAAAAATGGCGATGAAAGACTTGCTTTTGAAAAGATATTAGATAAATAAGAAATGTGCTGAATAAAAAATTCAGCACATTTCTTATGTTTTTTTTATATTAAATAGTAGAACCTTTAGTTTTTTTAGATGTATCATAGCCTAGTTCGTAGTAGTCGTTATTGTTAAATTGAAATTCTTTTATTATATCTAATTCAAGATTTGTATGAGCTTTAAGGGATCTTGGATTTATTTGGTTTATAAAGGTAATTAAAATAGGGAATCTTTTTTGCATCTCTTTTCTAGAAAACTCAAATAGATTTGGAAGTACTTTAGTGCCCCTATATTTTTTTTCTATAGCTATAGGGCCATATTGATATGAGTTTTCTGTAGATAGGGTTTGTCCAAGGTAAGTTGTGCTTGGTAAATCCTTTATCATATGCTCAAATAGAGCCCAAGCAGACCAATAATCCCAAGATGCAGCCATTGCATAAGCTATTACCTTACCATCGTCTGTAGCTAAAAATAGACCATCTTCTTTTTCGATTAACTTTTTAAATTGTTCTTCAGTAAAAAGTGTTGTAACAAATCCATCTGGCTTATCTTCTTCACTAATTGTTGAGACATGATATTTTTCTTGTAAAGCCTGTACAGCTGGAATATCTTTTAATGTGGCCGTCCTGTAATTCATTAAATCATCTCCATTTCCTTTTATTTACTTATATTTATTTTAATATAATAAAGTAGTAATGTCCAGGGCACTTTATTTACTCCCAATTAAAAGAAAATAAGCTTATAGAATAAATTCTATAAGCTTATTTTAATAAAATTTTTTTAAAAGTCTTAAATAATGGTTTGCTTCACGAAGTACATGATCTGCAAGTAGTGGCTGGATTATAGACCTTATTTCGCACTCCACTATTCCTTGAACAGCAGTCAGCTTATATTCTTTAATATATTCTGTAAGTTCAAGGCTTTTATCTAAAATCTTATCTTTTTGTGTTTTTGTGCAATTGCTTATTAATTTATCATAGTGTAAAACAAATTTTTCTGAAATCTTTTTAAGGTCTTCTTCGCTAGGATCAAGTAATCCATCTATAAAGCTAGCATGTTCTTTCATTATATAATTCCAAAAGTTTAGTTCATCACAAAACTTTTTATCAGGAATTTGCCTTTTTATTAAGGATTTCAATATTTCTAAATAAAATTTTGTTTCATGAATTATATGTTCTAACATTTCAGGATATAGGTTGATGAAAAGTTTACAATCTATAAACTTTTGTAAAATCTCTTTTTTAAATATAAAAACTTCTTCTATTATATTTATTGCCCTACAGTTAAAGTTTAATAGATATGATTCTAGCCATTCACTATAATCACAGTCTTTTTTACTTGAAAGCTCTAGTTCTTTTTCTGTAATTTCAAAATTGATGTCTGAACCTGTAAGCTTCATAGTTATTTCTTCTACTTGACTAGTGTATTCAGTTATAAGCTCATTAGAGTCTATTACCCCTTGACTTATATATTCATCAGCAAGAGGAAGAACTTCAAGCATAAGTTCTTCAACGCTCATCTTAAGAAGTTCTGCCATTCTCCGATTATTAGTTTCTGAAGGAGATAGACTAGTTTCTATAAAAAATAAATGTTCTTTCATAATTCTAAGATAAAAAAGATTTAATTCTAATGAGAATTTTATAAATTTCTCTCTAGATAACAAAAAAATTCCCCCTTTTATAATATTCCATAATATATACTATTGGACTTGAGGGGAAAAAATTACAAAACATGCAAATTTAAGATAAAAATATTTTCATCGAAAGATTTTCTTGTATAATAATTAAAAGATGATATTATTAATAAAGAAATTATATTTTTTAAGGAGGATTTGATGGATAAGGAAGAAGTAAAAATGGTTAAAATTAAAAACTCAGACCCATCAGCTATAGGATTATTTGGACTTGCTATGGTTACTCTTGTGGCATCTTCACAAAAGCTTGGTATTACAAGTGGTTTGTCTTTTATAATACCTTGGGCTATGTTTTTAGGCGGTATTGCTCAGCTATATGCATCTATTGAGGATGCTAAGAGAGAAAATACATTTGGAGCTACAGCTTTTGGAGCTTATGGATTTTTTTGGTTAGCAATTGGAACATCTTGGATGATTAGCATGGGAGTTTTTGGAGAGGTTCTAGCTGAAAGCGTAGATCCAAAACAATTAGGTTTTGCATTTTTAGGTTATCTTATATTTACAGTATTTATGACAATAGGGGCTATGGAAACTCATAAACTCTTATTTAGCATATTTTTTGTTATCAATTTTTTATTTATAGGTCTTGCATTAGATTCGTTTGGAATAGGGGGAGACTTTCCTCACAAGCTTGCAGCTTATAGTGAAATCATAATTTCGCTTTTATCTTTTTATGGTGCTGGAGCAGCAGTATTAAATGAACACTTTGGAAAAGAATTTTTACCAGTTGGAAAACCATTTGGTATTTTTAAATAAATATTACTTGACTTATAATAGTTTACTTGCTAATATTTAAATATAATATAAATATCGACAAATTACTCGTATAGTTCCCATAATAAGGTTGGGAAGTTTCTACAAATGGCCGATAATCATTTACTATGAGTGAAAGTGTGGCTAGGGTTTGTAAAAGTCCAAGCGCCACAGGTGCTTAAGGCATCACACCGAAGGGATAAAAGCCCAGGCGGGTAGGTTTCACTTAAACCTACCCGCCTGGGCTTTTTGTTTTTTTGAGATTTTTTGAGATGGATATATGAATTAAAATAAATAGGAGGAAATTCGGTGGAAAAATTTTTTAAACTAAAAGAAAATGGTACCAATATAAAAACAGAGGTAATAGCAGGTATTACGACATTTATGACTATGGCATACATACTGGCTGTAAATCCTTTAGTCTTAGCAGATGCAGGAATGGATGCTGGTGGAGTATTTACTGCTACAGCTATTTCTGCAGCCTTTGCAACACTTATTATGGCACTTTATGCAAAGTATCCATTCGCACTAGCACCTGGTATGGGACTAAATGCATTTTTTGCTTATACAGTAGTACTTGGACCTATGGATAAAACTTGGCAGTTTGCTCTTACAGCAGTACTTATTGAAGGAATTGTATTTATAATTTTATCATTTTTTAATGTAAGAGAAGCAATATTCGACAGTATACCTGCAAATTTAAAGAATGCAGTGTCTGTAGGTATAGGACTTTTTATAGCTTTTATAGGATTAGATGGTGCAAATATTGTACAGATTGGAGATGGAACGCCTTTAGCACTTGGTAATATAGCTTCGGGAGCACCTATAGTTGCTTTAGCCGGGACAATACTTATAGGATTTTTACTTTCTAAAAATATAAAGGGAGCACTTTTAATTGGAATCATACTTTCAACACTTATAGGTATACCTCTTGGAGTTACACAACTACCAGATGGATTTAATAGTCTTGTAAGTTTGCCACCTAGTGTAAAAGATGTAGCTTTTCAGTTTGTAAGTATGGAGGAAATATTTTCTTTTGAAATGTTGGTAGTAGTCTTTACATTTTTATTTGTAGACATATTTGATACAGTAGGAACTCTGGCAGGAGTTGCATCTAAGGCAGATATGTTAGATGAAAATGGCAAGCTTCCAAGAGTAAGTAAGGCTCTTATGGCAGATGCTTTAGGAACTATTGCAGGATCTTGTCTTGGAACATCTACAGTTACTACTTTTGTAGAGTCAGCATCAGGAGTTACAGCAGGTGGTAGAACCGGACTTACATCCCTTACTACAGCTGCGATGTTTGCACTTGCACTTTTCTTTGCACCTCTCTTTACTATGATACCTGGAGCAGCTACAGCGCCAGCTCTTATAATAGTTGGACTATTTATGATGGGTTCTATTAAAGATATAGAATTTGATGATCCAACAGATGGAGTTCCAGCATTTTTAACTATTATAATGATGCCTCTTGCTTATTCTATAGCTGAAGGTATAGTGTTTGGAATGGTATCATATGTGGTATTAAAGGCAATAACAGGCAAATTTAAAGATATATCTTTTACAATGTGGCTACTGGCCCTATTGTTCATAATAAGAATAATATTTATGTAAGGAGGATTTTAGATGAAATTACTTTACAAGGGAAAAACAAAAGATGTATATGAACTAGATGAAAACAAGGTTCTTTTAAAGTTTAAAGATGATGTAACAGGTAAGGATGGAAAGTTTGATCCAGGTGCTAACGAAGTAGGGCTTAGTATAGATGGAATAGGTAAGTCAGGTCTTAAGCTTACTAAATATTTCTTTGAAAAACTTAATGATTTAGATATTCCAACTCACTATATAGAAGCGGATATAGAAAAGAGTTCTATGACTGTATTAAAGGCTGACTTTTTTGGAGAAGGTGTAGAGGTAATATGTAGATATAGAGCTGTTGGAAGCTTTATAAGAAGGTATGGACTCTATGCAAAAGAAGGAGACGAGCTAGATTCCTATGTAGAATTTACATTAAAAGATGATGAAAGAGGAGACCCTCTTATTACACAGGAAGGCTTAGATATATTGGGAATAATGAAGCTGGAAGAGTATGAAAAAATAGAAAAACTTACTCGTGATATTTGTAATGTTATAAAAGAAGAACTTTTAAAAGAAGGATTAGAACTGTATGATATAAAATTAGAATTTGGAAGAGTAGGAGATGACAAGCATATTGCCTTAATAGATGAGATATCTGGCGGTAGTATGAGAGTATATAGAGGAGAAGAGTATATAGAGCCTCTTGAACTTGAAAGGATGTTTTTAAATAAATGAAGCTCATAAAGTTCCCATAATAGGGTTGGGAAGTTTAAAAAATGACCGATAATCGTTTATTATGAGTGAAAGTGCATCTAGGGTTCCGAAGAAGTATCTTTCTTGCTGGTCCAAGCGATGCAGATGCTTTGTAAAAGGCATTACACCGTAGGGGTAAAAGCCCAGATGGGTAGGTTTCACTTGTGGAGCCTATCTGTCTGGGCTTTTATCTTTTAAAAGGAGGAGTAAATCATGCAAAGGATATTTATTGAAAAGAAAAAAGAGGTAAATACTGAAAGAACTGAACTTTTAAATGAATTTAGAACTTATTTAGATATTGAGGCTTTAAAAGATGTGAGAGTTATAGATGTATATGACTTAATAAATTCTAATAGTGAAGAAAGAGATCTTATATTAGAAAAGGTTATATTTGAACCACTTACAGATATTTATATTGAAAACTTTGAAACTGTTTCAGGGGAAATGGCATTTAGAATAGAGGATGTGAAGGGACAGTTTAATAAGAGAGAATATTTTTCAAATGAATTTATTAAGACTATTTTTCCCCAAAAAGATATAGGGTTAAAACATTCTAAGATTATAGTATTAAAAGGTATAGATAATGAAGAGTTTTCTAAGATAAAAGACTATTATATAAACCCAATTGAATTTCGAGAAGTTCCAATAGATGATTTTTCTTTGGGACTTATGGAAGAAAATGATGAGGGCATTATATTTGTAGAAGGATTTATAGACTTTTCAAAAGAAGAAATGGAAGAGTTTAAGGAAGAAAACGGAATAGGGATGGATATAGATGATCTTTTATTTATAAAGAGCTACTTTAGAAATGAAAGAAGGGATCCAAGTATTACAGAGATAAAACTAATAGATACATATTGGTCGGATCATTGTAGGCATACTACATTTACGACTAGAATTAAGGACATTGAGATAGAAGAAGGAAAGTATAAAGAAGTCTTTGAAAGAGAAATGGAGAGATATTTGGAGTCTAGAAAATATGCTCATAGTAAAAAAGAAAAGCCTGTAAGCCTTATGGATCTTGCTACTATAAATATGAGGGAATTATGGAAGAAGGGTCTCTTAGATGACAAAGAAAAAACAGATGAGGTAAATGCAGCAAGTATCCAAATAGATGTTGATGTTGATGGAAAAGAAGAAAAGTGGCTTCTTATGTTTAAAAATGAAACACATAATCATCCTACAGAAATGGAACCTTTTGGAGGAGCGGCTACTTGTCTTGGTGGTGCTATAAGAGATCCTCTTTCTGGTAGGGCTTATGTTTATCAAGCTATGAGAATATCAGGGGCAAAGGACCCAAGAGAAGCTTTTGAAGATACTTTAAATGGAAAACTCCCTCAAAGAAAGATATGTAGAAGAGCTATGAAAGGATATAGTTCTTATGGAAACGAAATAGGTGCAAGTACAGGTTTTGTAAGAGAAATATATGATGATGGTTTTGTGGCTAAAAGGATGGAATGCGGGGCCCTTCTTGCTGCAGCTCCGGAGGAAAATGTATATAGGGGCCAGGCTAAAGCTGGAGATGTTATTATCCTTGTGGGAGGAAAGACAGGTAGAGACGGTCTTGGAGGAGCAGTTGGATCTTCACAAAAACACTCAGAAGACTCACTAGATAAGGGTGGTGCAGAAGTACAAAAGGGAAATCCGTCTCTTGAAAGAAAAATTATAAGACTGTTTAGAAAAAAGCAAGTATCTAGGATGATAAAGGTCTGCAATGACTTTGGTGCAGGTGGGGTAGGAGTTGCTATTGGAGAACTTGCTGATGGAATAGTTGCAGAACTTGAAAAGGTACCTTTAAAATATAAAGGACTTAGTCCAACTGAAATAACACTTTCAGAATCGCAAGAAAGAATGGCATGTTTAGTAGAAGAAAAAGATGTAGAAAAATTTTTAGAAGAAGCAAAAAAGGAAGATGTAGAAGCTACAGTAGTAGCTAGGGTTACTAAAGAAAATATACTTAAGTTTACCTACAATGGAGAAACTGTAGTAGAGATTAAAAGAGAGTTTTTAGACACAAATGGAGTGGAAAAAGATACAGAGATAAAGCTTGTAAATCCTAAGGGTACTAATCCATTTGAGAAAGATATAAAAGAAGAAGGTTTAGAAGAAAAGATATTTACTATGTTAAAAGATATAAATATTGGAAGTCAAAAAGGTCTTGTGGAAAACTTTGACAATACAGTAAGCGGCGAAACTGTTCTTATGCCATATGGTGGTAAATATATGATGTCGCCAAGTGAAGGAATGGTAAGTAAGATTCCAGTTGAAGATGGTGGGACAAATACTACTTCTATTATGACATATGGATATGATCCTAATATTTCAAAATGGAGTCCCTATCATGGAGGATACTTTGCAGTAGTAGAATCTTTAGCAAAAGTAGTAGCTCTTGGAGGAAGTTATAAAGATGTTAGATTTAGTTTCCAGGAATACTTTGAAAGACTTGGGGTGGATAAAGAAAAATGGGGTAAGCCATTTTTATCACTCCTTGGAGCATATAGTGTCCAAAAGGATTTAGATATAGCTAGTATAGGTGGAAAAGATAGTATGAGCGGTACATTTGAAGATATAGATGTTCCTCCTACACTTATAAGTTTTGCTGTTACAACTGAAAAAGTTGATAATATAAGGAGTAGTGAATTTAAAAAGGCAAATAGCAAGGTAGTTTTAATAGATTTACCACTAGATGAAAACTTACTCCTAGATACTAAAGAGATGATGGAAAAATATGATAAGGTCTACAGATTAAATAAAAAAGGCTTGATACTTTCTGCATCTAGCGTTAAAAAGGGTGGAGTTATGAGAAGTATTTTAGAGATGAGCTTTGGAAATAAAATTGGCTTTAAATGTAAAGATTTAGATATAAATGAGCTCTTTAAGGCAAAATATGGTTCTATAGTATTAGAGGTAAAAGAAGAAGCAAGTTTAGAAGAATTAGGAGACTTTACTCTTCTTGGTAGTACAATGGCTGAAAGAAAAATAAGTGTAGATAATACTAAGATTGATTTAGAAGAACTAATAAATGCTTGGACGGGTCCTCTTGAAGAAGTTTTTCCAACTTTAAAAGGTCAACTAGAGGAAGAAGAAGATTACTCTAAAAATATAGATATTAAAATTAAAAAAGGTTTAAAGGTTACCAAACCTAGAATTTTAATCCCAGTATTTACT
>NZ_JBQDAA010000076.1:0-10157 GCF_052089545.1 Tissierella sp.
AGTTGTAAAAGATCCATTAGACAGAGTAAATACAAAAGACAATACACCAGGAGTTATCCATTATAATATAGTGCCAGGAGATAAACTTTCTATAATGGTTGGACCAAAAGGCTTTGGTTCAGAAAATATGTCTAGAATAAAAATGCTAAAACCAGCTGAAGGTCTTCAAGGTGTAAAAGATTTTATATTAGAATCAGTAACACTAGCAGGACCAAATCCTTGCCCTCCAATAGTTGTAGGGGTAGGAATAGGTGGAACTTTTGAAAAGGCAGCGTTTTTAGCTAAAAAGTCTTTGATGAGAGATGTAGACGAATATTCAGAAAATCCTTTTTATGCAGACTTAGAAAAAGAACTTCTTGAAGAAGTAAATGCTCTTGGAATAGGACCGCAAGGATATGGAGGAAAAACTACTGCCTTTAAGGTAAATATAGAATACTATCCTACACATATAGCAGGACTACCTGTAGCAGTTAATATAAACTGTCATGCAACTAGACATAAACAAGTTATTCTTTAGGAGGGAAAAAATGAAAAAGACACTTAATACACCTTTAACAAGAGATGATTTAAAAGATTTAAAAGCAGGAGATGTTGTATATATCAGCGGATATGTATATACTGCAAGAGATGCTGCGCATGAAAGACTTGTAAAACTTTTAGAAGAAGGAAAAGAGCTTCCATTTGACCCTGAAGGAGCAGTTATATATTACGTAGGGCCAGCTCCAGCAAAAGAAGGAGAACCAATAGGTTCAGCAGGACCTACTACAAGCTATAGAATGGACTCATATACTCCAGCACTTTTAGATGCAGGACTTATGGGAATGATTGGAAAGGGAAAAAGAAGTGAAGAAGTAAAAGATAAAATAGTAGAACATGGTGCAACTTATTTTGCAGCAATAGGAGGAGCAGCAGCTCTTATAAAGAAAACTATAAAAACTGCTGAAATTATAGCTTATGAAGACTTAGGTGCAGAAGCTATAAGAAAAATGTATGTAGAAGACTTTCCAGTAACAGTTATAAATGATTCTCAGGGAAATGATCTTTATATGCAAGGAAGAAAGGAATATCTAGAATGGGCAAACAAATAGAAATAAAAAAAATGGCTAAGGCAGGCACTGTAGAATCAAATGATATACTTGTTATGATATCTCCTGGGGAAGGCGATTTAGATATAGATGTAGAATCAGTTGTAGAAAAACAATATGGAAAACAGATAGAAAAAACAGTTTATGATACTCTTATAGAAGAAGAAGTAGACAATGCTAAAGTAATAGTAAAAGATAAGGGAGCATTAGATTTTACTATTAAAGCTAGAGTTAGGGCAGCTGTCAAAAGAGGAAGTGGTGATAGGGATGAATTATAGAAGTATTTTATTTATACCAGGAAATAATCCTGGAATGTTACAAAATTCGGATATACTAGGAGCAGATGCTCTTTTTATAGATTTAGAAGATGCAGTAGCCTTAAGTGAAAAAGATACTGCTAGAATATTAGTTAAAGAATATTTAAATACTTTTAGAACAAAAACTGATATATTCATTAGAATAAACCCACTTGATAGTCCATATTTTTATGACGACTTAGATAGCTTAAAAGAAGTAGATGTAAAAGGAATACTACTTCCAAAAGCAGGAGTAGAATCTATGGTTGCTTTAGATAAATATTTAGATGAAAACAATTTAGATTTAGAAATCATAGCACTTATAGAAAGTGCACTTGGACTTGAAAGAGCCTTTGAAATACTTCAAAAATCAGACAAAATAGTCGGAATGTTTTTAGGTGCAGAAGACCTTACATTAGACTTAGGTTCAAAGAGGACAAAAGCTTCAAAAGAGATAGACTATGCAAGAGCTAAGATTATAGCAGCAGCAAAAGCTATGGAAATTCAAGCTATAGATACTCCTTTTACAGACACCGATGATATGGAAGGTCTAAGAGAAGATACACTACATGCTAAAGACTTAGGAATGACGGGAAAAGCTATAATAAGTCCAAGACATGCAGATCTAGTAAATAAACTTTTCTCACCATCAAAAGAAGAAATAGAATATGCATATAGAGTTGTAGAAGGTGTAAAAGATGCAAATGAAAAAGGATTGGGAGCTTTTTCAATAGAGGGTAAAATGATAGATAAGCCTATTATTTTAAGAGCACTTAACACATTGAAACTTAGCGGAGAGTACAAGGAGGAATATGATGAACTACTTAGATAATCTAGAAGATGTAAAAGTTTTAAAGCAATCAGAATTTCCTTCTAAATCTTCTAAAAGAAAAAAGATCGTTAAAGATATGGATGAACTTTTAAAAAGGTTAGACTTAAAAGATGAAGCAGTAGTATCTTTTCACCACCACTTAAGAAATGGAGATAGGGTTTTAGTTCCTGTAATGAAAGCCTTACAAAAGATGGGATTAAAAGATTTAACCTTAGTTTCAAGTTCTATATTTCCAGCTCATGAAGAAATCATTCCGCTAATGGAAGATGGTACTATTAAAAACATAGTAACCTCTTATATAACAGGAGGAGTAGCAACGGCTGTAAGTAAAGGGAAACTAAAGGGAAGCATTCTAATGCAATCTCACGGTGGAAGAGCTAGAAGTATATTAAATGAAGAAGTAGTAATAGATGCAGCCTTTATAGCATCACCAAGTGCAGATGAAATGGGAAATATATCTGGAGTAAATGGAGAAAACTCTTGTGGAGTTTTAGGATATGCTATAGCTGATAGTCAAAAGGCTAAAAAGGTAATATCTATAACAGATTCTTTAGTAGAATATCCTAATTATCCAGCTGATATAAGTGAAGACTATGTAGACTATATATACGAGATAGATTCAATTGGATTAAAATCTGGTATTGTATCTGGTACTACCCAAGTTACAAAAGACCCAATTGGACTTAAAATAGCAAAAGATACCTTAAAGGCCATGAAAGCTACAGGTCTTTTAAAAGATGGATTAAGTTTTCAAACTGGAGCAGGAGGCATATCTCTTGCAGTGGCAGATTTTTTAAAAGATTATATGTTAGAAAACAATATAAAGGGAAGTTTTGCATCTGGTGGAATAACAGGATATCTTACTGAAATGTTAGAGATGGGACTTTTCACTAGTTTATTTGATGTTCAATGCTTTGATCTTGAAGCTATTGAATCATTAAAGAGAAATCCAAACCATATAAGAATGAGTGCATCTCTATATGGAAACCCTGAAGTATCTGCTGTAGTAGATAATCTAGATATTGTAATACTTGGAGCTACAGAAATAGATACAAACTTTAATGTAAACGTAAGTACAGGTTCTGATGGAGTTATTATGGGAGGATCTGGTGGACATCAAGATACAGCAGCAGGCAGTAAAGTATCTATAATAGTATCAAAACTATTTTCTTCCAGAATACCTTTCATAAAAGATAGGGTAGAAGTAATAACTACACCGGGGTCAACTGTAGATATACTAGTTACAGAAAGAGGAATAGCAGTAAATCCTATGAGAAAAGATCTTATAGAATCTTTCGAAAAAGCAAATGTAGATATAATAGATATAAAAGAATTAAAATCATATGCTGAAGAAGTTATGGGAAAACCTGAAAAAATTGAAAAAGGCCAAAGAATAATAGGCTTATCCCAGTATAGAGATGGATCTGTATTAGATTATATATATGAAATAAAAAATTAATAAGGGTAAAATTATAAGATAAGGAGTTGCGACTTGCAGCTCCTTATCTTATAATAGGTTAAGGAGGTAATAAAGTGTATTTTAGCGATGAAATAAATAAAACTAATAAAAATGATATTAAAGATATAAGTTCTTTTTTAAAGAGATTTGATGTGGACTATGACTATCCGGAAAAGACTTTTGTAATAAGAAATAAAGGAGAAATTATATCAACAGGTTCAGTAGATGAAAATGTTTTAAAATATTTTTTTACGTCCTGTGAATACAAAGGTGAAGGAACTATCTCTATAATATATAACTCTCTATTATCTCATTTAATGGATAAGGGATATGATTCATATTTTATATTTACTAGCCCAAACAATAAAAAAATATTTGAGTCTCTTGGACTTAAAGAGGTTTATCAAACAGAAGATGTGACACTTCTTGAAGGTGGATTCTATAATTATGATAAGTGGATAAAAAAAGTAAAGGATAAATTATCAAGTAAAAAGGGAACTAGAGGATCTATAGTTATGAACTGTAACCCTATGACACTAGGACATAAATTTCTAATAGAAAAAGCTTTAGAAGAAGTAGATAGTCTACTTATATTTGTAGTAGAAGAAGATAAATCAGTGTTTCCATTTAAGGATAGATTGGAGATTTTACAAAATGAAATTGGAAAAGATGAAAGAATTGATTTAATTAAATCAGGACCCTACATAATATCTAGAGGAACTTTTCCAACTTACTTTTTAAAGAAAAAAGATGATAAATTAGATATATATACAAAACTTGATGCTGGAATATTTGGGCAAAGAATTGCAAAAGATTTAGATATAGATAAAAGATTTTTAGGTACAGAGCCTATAGATTTAGTAACTCAAGCATACAATAAAAATATAGAAGATATATTGAAAATTTTTGGAGTTGATGTAAGGGTTATAGACAGAAAAAAGATGGATAGTGAAGTAATAAGTGCATCGCATATAAGACAATTACTTAAAAGTGGAAAAAAAGAAATAGCATATAAATATTTACCAGACAGCACTATAAAATTTTTAAAATCTGAAAAAGGCAAAGAAATAGTAAAGAAATTAAAATAACTACATACAATAGATTATTACAAGGATGGAGGTGATTGCATGAAAGATAGATCGAGTGGAATACTTTTACATATATCTTCTTTACCCGGTAGATTTGGAATTGGTGATTTTGGAAGTGGAGCATATAAATTTGTTGACTTTTTAGAGAAATCAGGTCAAAAAAACTGGCAGATACTACCTCTTGGAATAACATCACTTGGAGATTCCCCATATCAGTCATTTTCAGCTTTTGCAGGGAACCCTTATTTTATAGATTTAAATGAACTTATAAATAATACTTATATTAATGAAGAAGACTTAAAAGAGATTTTTTCAAATTGCAATCCTAGAAAAGTAGACTATAGTTTTTTATATGAAGAAAAAATGAAAATACTTAAAAAAGCATATAAAAACTCAAAATGGAAAATATATGAAGAGTTAAAACACTTTTATAAGGTAAATTATGATTGGATTAGAGATTTTGCTTTGTTTATGTCGATTAAGGGTAAACATTGTAATAGTTCATGGTTAGAATGGGATAAAAAATATCAAGTTTATAATTCAAAAGATGTTTTAGAGTTTGAAAAAGAAAATGAAGAGGAAATTTACTTTTGGGTATTTACCCAATACTTTTTTTATATTCAATGGAAAAGGCTAAAATCTTATGCAAATAATAAGGGTGTAAAAATAATAGGAGACTTACCGATATATGTATCAGCAGATAGTGCAGATATATGGAGTAAGCCTCATCTTTTTAAATTAGATGAAGACTTTAAACTAAAGACAGTTGCAGGAGTACCTCCTGACGATTTTACATCCCAAGGTCAGCTCTGGGGAAACCCAATTTATAACTGGGATGCTATGGAAAAAGAAGATTATAAGTGGTGGATAAAAAGAATAAAGCATAGTTTCAGTATATTTGATACTTTAAGAATTGACCACTTTAGAGGATTTGAATCATTTTGGGAAGTAGAATATGGTCAGGATACTGCTATAAATGGTAAATGGTCAAAAGGCCCTGGTATGAAACTTTTCAATAAGATTAAAGAAGAATTAGGAGAACTTGATATCATAGTAGAGGATTTAGGACTTATAACAGAAGAAGTTAGAAGACTTGTGAAAGAGTCAGGTTTCCCAAATATGAAAGTACTACAATTTGGTTTTAATAGCCTAGAAGAAAGTGAGCATATGCCTCACACATTTAATAAAAACATGGTAGTATACACAGGTACACATGATAATCCTACTCTTATAGAATGGTTTAAAAAAGCATCTAGGGAAGATATTTTATATGTTATGAAATATTTTAAATTAAATCTTGATGAAGGATTCAAATTAGGAATCGTAAGAGGTGCGTGGAGTTCATGTGCAAATCTTGCCATTGCACCCATGCAAGATTTTTTAGACAGTGATATTACATCTAGAATGAACACACCATCTACAAAATATGGAAATTGGACTTGGAGAATAGTAGAAGAAGACTTGAGGGAAGAACTTGCTAAAAAAATTAAAGATTTAACAAAAATCTATTGGAGGTAGTTTATGGTTGATAAAGAGAAAATAAAAAAAATGATGGAAACAGAAGCCTTGGTAACATTTGGAAAGGAGTTAAAAAGGTGCAACCCAAATGAAAAGTACTTTGCTCTTTCAAAGAGTGTGATGACAGATATAGTTCCTATATGGAATAAAACAGATGAAAAATTTAAAGATGAAAAAAAGGCATATTACTTTAGTGCAGAATTTTTAATGGGTAGAGCTCTTAGTAATAACTTAACAAATCTTTTATATAAAGAAGACATAATGTATTTGTTAGATGAATTAAATATAAATTATAATGCTATTGAGGAATCTGAAAAAGATGCAGCACTTGGGAATGGTGGACTTGGAAGACTTGCAGCATGCTTTTTAGACTCTGCGGCTACCTTAGATTATCCCTTATATGGTTATGGTCTAAGATATCAATATGGATTATTTAAACAAAAAATAGAAGATGGATTTCAAATAGAAACAGCTGATGATTGGCTAAAACACGGAGAACCTTGGTCAATAAAAAATAGAGAAGAAGCTGTTATAGTAAGTTTTTCAGATCAAGAGGTCCTTGCAGTACCTTATGATACACCAATAATAGGATATGGTGGAAAAACTATAAACACATTAAGACTATGGGAATCAGAGCCATTAGTTTCTTTAGATTTTGAAAAATTTAATAATTATCAATATGATGAATCAGTAAAACAAAAAAATGATGCAGAAAATATATCTAAAGTTCTATATCCAAATGACATGGACATAGAAGGTAAGAAACTTCGTCTTAGACAACAATATTTCTTTGTATCGGCATCATTACAAGACTTAGTTAGAAAGTATAAAAAAGAACATGTAACAATAAATAGATTTAGTAAGTTTCATGCTATTCAACTTAACGATACCCACCCTGCGGTAGCTATACCTGAGCTTATGAGGATATTGACTATACAAGAGGCAATAGAATGGGATAAGGCATGGGGTATTGTTACTGAAACATTTTCCTATACAAATCACACAATTTTAGCTGAAGCTTTAGAAGAATGGTCAGTAGAACTCTATAAAGAATTACTTCCAAATATATATATAATAATAGAAAAAATAAATATTAAACTAAAAGAAGAACTTATAAATAAGGGAGTATCTTCTAAAGATATATATAAATATGAAATAATTAATTCGTATAATAATATTAGAATGGCTTATTTATCTATTTATGGTAGTTATTCAGTAAATGGTGTGGCGAGATTACACACGGAAATTTTAAAAGAGACACAACTTAATAACTGGTATACACTCTATCCGGAAAAATTCAATAATAAAACTAACGGTATAACACAAAGAAGATGGCTTCTTCTTTCGAATCCAGAACTTTCTAGGCTTATAACGGAACTTTTAGGATCTAAAGAGTGGACTACTGATTTAAAAGAAATAAAAGGATTAGTAAAATATAAAGATGATGAACTAGTGCTCAATAAACTTATGAATATAAAACATCTAAAAAAGATACAATTAGCCGAGTATATAAAAGAAAATGAAGGAGTAGAAATAAACCCTGATTCTATATTTGATATTCAAATAAAAAGGTTTCATGAATATAAAAGACAATTTTTAAATGCCCTTCATATATTAGATCTGTACTTTAGAATAAAAGAAAATCCAAATATGGATAGAAAACCTCAGACATTTATATTTGGAGGAAAAGCAGCACCAGGATATTTTAGAGCAAAAGCTGTTATAAAGTTTATAAATGATATAAAAAACCTTATAGACAATGACCCAGTAGTAAAAGGAAAAATAAAGGTTGTATTTGCAACTAACTATAGGGTAACATATGGAGAAAAACTATTTCCAGCGGCAGATTTATCAGAACAAATATCTACAGCAGGAAAAGAAGCATCCGGTACTGGAAATATGAAGTTTATGTTAAATGGTGCACCAACTATTGGAACTTACGATGGTGCCAATGTTGAAATAGTAGAGGAAGCTGGAGAAGAAAATAACTTTATATTTGGCTTAAGAGTAGATGATATAAAAGAAATTTGGGATACTTATGATCCGGTATACTATTATGAAAATACTCCAGGATTAAAAAAAGTAATGGATACGCTTGTAGATGGAACTTTTGATGATAGAGGAACAGGACTTTATAGAGATCTCTATGATTCTATATTAAATAAAGACTCTCATAATAAGCCAGACACCTACTTTATAATGAAAGATTTTGCTAGTTATAGAAAAGCGCAAGAAAAAGCAAACGAAGCATATAAAAATAGACTTTCTTGGGCTAAAAAATGTTGGATGAATATAGTAAACGCTGGTAAATTTTCTAGTGACAGAACTATAGAAGACTATGCAAATGAAATATGGAAAATCAACAAGAAAAAATAGTAAAGAGGGATTGGGATGAAAAGAAAAATTACTTTATTTCTTATATTGTCACTACTGATTACATCGCTTGCAGCTTGTAAAGATCCCAATAAAAATTCAGAAATAAATAATGGATCTAATGATGAAGTAATAGAAGATGATGAAGGGAAAAAAGACAATAATAAAGATGAAAAGATTACCATAACAGTTCAAGTGGAAAAAGAGTGGAGAGAGTATTACGAAAAAGCTGCTGATAGAGTAAAAGATAGATATCCAAATGCAAATATTGAATTTATTGAAAAGTCAACGGTAGAGCATATAGAACTACTAGATAATATAAATCCAGAAGATGAAAAAGTAGCAGACTTATTTACTCTTCCTTTAGAGAGACTATATGATATGGAAAAAAAGTATGTATTAGGACAATTAGATGCAAAATCTATAGCCGAAAACTTAAATATATCTGATCACTATGATAAAGGACTAGGTGCTCAATTCAAAGTAGATGATAGATATATGGCTTTTCCTATGAACATTAAAACACTGTTAAACTTTGTAAATACTAAAAATGCACAAGCAAATGATATAGATACTGTAAAAGATATAGAATTTACTGAACTTAGTAACGAAGATATATTAATACCATTGTTTGACATATGGTATGGTATAAGTTTTATGAATGCTACCAATATAGAACTTTTAACAAAGGTAGAACCAGATGAGTTTTATTCAGATATGACTAGATATTTCTCTGAGTTAAGTGTAGATGAAGAAGAAACATTTAGGGCAATATTCAACTACTGGTATTATAGTCAAAAAGAAGATAGTAAATTGTTTTCTAAAGATGAATATATGGACTTTATGGATACTTCATTTAAAACAGGAGGAAATACATCACTTAGACCAGGATCTATAAAGTCTAAAAAACATCTATCTAAGCTTGCAGAAGGTGAAATAAATATTCTTCCAATTGAAAAACTAGTAGTTATGGGAAATCCACTGTTACAATGGAAAGATGGAGACGGGCTAGCTATAAATACTAGGATAAAAGATGATAATGACAAAAAAGAGATAACAAAAGCTATGATAGAAGAAATAGTAAACAGAGACTATGCACTTGAATTTTTCAAAGAAACAGGTAAAATACTAGAAAATATGGATCTAGAAACATATATAAATTCAGATTTAAATGAAAGAGATAAAAAACTTATAAAGGTATCTTATAAATCTTATGAAGATGCAGAAAAACGACCAGCATCAAAAGAATGGGAAAAAGTATCCGCTACTTGGGAAAAAGCAATACTTTCTTGGAATACTTTAAACCCACAAACAGTTGAGGAAGCTTATGAGATTTTACAATATGAATTTAAAGATATGATAAATAGTATAAAATAATAAAAGCTGAGAAAGATTAATCTTTCTCAGCTTTTATTATTTTATTTTGGTGCCGGTGGTGGGACTCGAACCCACACACCCTTGCGGATAACAGATTTTGAGTCTGTCTCGTCTGCCAGTTCCGACACA
>NZ_JBQDAA010000077.1:0-9584 GCF_052089545.1 Tissierella sp.
GGTATCTTAATTGGACAGTTTATGTCCACAAGAGTGGTTGCTATACTTGCTACTTTTAATGGTTTATTTGGCGGATTTTTAAATTTTGCAATCCCGCTTATTATAATAGGCTTTGTAGCACCAGGAATTGGTGATTTAGGACTAGGAGCAGGAAAACTTTTAGCTATAACAACAGGAGTTGCTTACGGTTCTACACTAGTAGCAGGATCACTTTCATATTTTGCATCTTCGTTAATTTTCCCAAGTTTCTTAAAAGAGGGAAGTCTTGTACTAGATTCAGGAAACCCAGAAGAAGCATTAGTAGAAGCATTATTTGCTGTTGAAATGCCCCCAGTATTTGGAGTTATGACCGCACTCTTAGTTGCATTTATATTAGGACTTGGTATTGCAGCTATTAAAGGTGATGTATTAAAAAGGGCAGTAAAAGAATTTCAACTTATCATTGAATTAGTAATAAATAAAGTAATTATACCTTTATTACCTATCCATATACTTGGAATCTTTGCAAATATGACTCATGCTGGACAGGTAGCTACTATACTTTCAGTGTTTTCAAGAGTATTTATTATAATACTTTTACTTCACTTAACTATTGTAGTAATTCAGTTTTTAATTGCGGGTTCAGTTGCAGGAATAAATCCTTTCAAAGCTTTGAAAAACATGATACCTGCTTACTTAACAGCAATAGGTACACAATCATCTGCAGCTACTATCCCAGTTACTTTAAAGCAAACTGCGAAAAACGGGGTTAGAGACGAGATAGCAGAGTTTGTAATACCACTTGGTGCAACTATTCACCTTTCAGGAAGTACTATAACACTTGTTGCATGTTCCATGGCAGTAATGATGTTAAATGGTATGTCGGTTAGCTTTGCTACCATGTTCCCATTTATAATGATGCTAGGTGTTACTATGGTTGCAGCACCAGGAGTTCCAGGAGGAGCAGTTATAGCTGCTTTAGGACTACTTGAAACTATGCTGGGCTTCCCAGAGCCAATGCTTGCTCTTATGATTGCTCTTTATGTAGCACAAGATAGTTTTGGAACTGCTTGTAACATAACTGGAGACGGCGCTATAGCTGTTTTCATGGATAAAATTTCAACAAAAATTAGTTAATTATTCATAAAAAAATGCTAGAAACTTTAAAGTTTCTAGCATTTTTTATTTTTTTAATTTAGCCCCTACAAATTCTATAGATCTCCTTGCTAATACTTCCATGGGATCTATAAACTTACCCTCTATATCAAACTTATCTAGAGCAACCGAAACTTCAGTGCATCCTGCAATAAAAATTTCTGCTCCTTCTTTTTCTAATTTTTCCATAGTAACATAAACTCCATCTAAACTCTTTTGTTCTTTATTCTCTTTTATATTGTATATAAGATCATATATATATCTTTGATCATTTTTACATGGATTTATTACACCTATACCATATTTAGAAAACATCTTATCATATATACCCATTTTTATAGTTCCATCAGTAGCAAGTAATCCTATCTTCTTTAAATCTGGGTATCTTTTTTTTATATAAATAGCTGTTTCTTCTATCATATTTAAAAAAGATATATTTATACTGTTTTTTATTTCTTCATAATAGTAATGAGCTGTATTGCAGGGCATAACTATTATATCTGCGCCCGCTTCTTCCAGTCTCTTTGCCGACTCTTTCAAGATTGGAAGCGGATCTTCCTTGGTATTATCTAATAAAAATGAAGTCCTATCTGGTATCTTAGTGTTATTATCTATTATTATATGAATGTTTTCTTGATCATTATGAGCCTCTGTCATATCAACTATCGTCTGAAATAGTTTTATTGTAGGCTTTGGACCCATTCCACCTAAAATTCCAAGTCTTTTCATAGTTTTACCTCCATTTTTATTCAGCTTTTCCTCCGCTAGCACCTTGACTTAGGGCTATATCTTTTATTCCCTCAGTAATTTCTACGCTTCCATCTTTCATAACCCATATAGCTTCAGTATCTTCTAACGAATCTATCAGTTCTTTACTTTCTTCAAAAGGAAGCAAATAAGCTGAGGTAGAAAGTAAATCTGCAACTCCAGAATCAGGTGTTATTATTGTAATAGCCCTATAATGGTCTCCTGGCATAAGACTATGTGGATCTATAATATGGTGATATCTTTTACCATCTACAACAAAATATCTTTGGTAATCTCCACTACTTACTACTGAGTAATCATTTACAAATACTGTTTCAAGAATATTCCCAGTATCTATTAAGTCTTTATCAGGGTTTTGGATACCTATTCCCCACTTTTCCCTTACATCATCTAGTGGTTTTCCTATTGTTCTTATATTACCTCCACCACTTATAATGGCTGATTTTAATCCTTCTTCTTCTATCTCCTTAGCAACAAGTTCTACTGCATACCCTTTTGCTATTGCTCCTACATCTAACACCATGTTTTCTTCTTCTAAAAAAACAGTGCTATTTTCTTCATCAACTATTACTTTTTCTAGATCTGTATATTTTGCAGCCTTTTCAAGTTTTCCCATAGGTGGAATCTCTGCATTTTCAGGATCTGCTTCAGCTGCATCACTATAGTCTGCCCATATCTCTATTACAGGGCCCATAGCTATATTAGTTTCTTCTCCTGCCTTTTCGTACCACTCTTTTGAAAATAGAATCAAATCTATTATTTCGTCTTCTACCTCAACTGGTTTTATTCCAGCATTGTCATTTATATCTTTTATATTATTCATTCCATCATAAGTTTTATACTTATCAAAGAGTTTATGAAGCTCAGTAAATCTACCATGTATAGTTTCCATATACAGATCAAACTCTTCCTTACTTTCAGTATATCCAACTACCTTTGTAAGTGTATCAAAAGTATCAAAAAAACTACCTTCATATTTCTCATAATTATTTGTTGAACACCCACTCAATATAGATATACTAAGTATCAATATTAAACCATAAATAAATCTTCTTTTCATTTTTTTCACCCCTAGTTATCATATCAAAATATTGTCTTTTCTACAATAAAAAAAGTTCTCTTATGATAAGAGAACTTTTTTATTTGTTCGATTTACTTAGCATTGTCCCATGCTTCTTGGATTACTTCTAGGTAACCTCCTACATCCATAGTTACAGTTGATGTAAGTTCTTCTACATCTGGAACTGTTGGATGATCTTCATTTGCTTCTTTTGTTTTCATTCCTGTTACTTCTTCTACGCTTTGATCTTCCATCCACTCTTGGAAAGAGTTCATTTGTTCATACCATTCTTTTTCTATTGGAGATGCTTTTTTCATATCATAATCTTCTTTTAGTTCATGCTTAGTTTTAAATTCAGCATCTTTTTCAGTTACTAAATTTCCGTCTTCATCAAACTCTACTTTTACTTGAACAGTGTCTACAATAGACTTAAGAATTTCACCATCTGCATCAAAAGCTGTTGCAGTCATTGTAGCATCTGATTGTGCTACAGCATTCTTATCGTCTTCTGCACCTTTAGAACTATCTAAAGTAGTTTTAAATCCAAGACCTACTTTTTCTGCTCCTTCTACATCTTTAGCATTATCCCATGCATCTTGTACTGCTGCTAGGTAAGTTCCTACGTCTATAGTTACGCTTGATGTAAGTTCTTCTACATCTGGAACTGTTGGGTGATCTTCATTTGCTTCATTTGCTTCTTTCGTTTTCATTCCAGTTATTTCTTCTACAGTTTTACCTACCATCCATTCTTGAAAAGAATTCATTTGTTCATACCACTCTTTTTCTATCGGAGATGCCTTTTTCATATCATAATCTTCTTTTAATTCATGCTTAGACTTTACTTCTTCTTCTATATCTGAAGCTATTTTCATATCTTCATCAAATTCTACCTTTGGTTGAGATACGTCTATTGTAACACTTTGAACCATTCCATCATCATCAAAGCCTACTGCAGCTACAGTTATATCTGCTTGAGATTTTGCTGGTTTATCATCTTCAGCTGATGCTGATTTAGATATAGAAACCATATTTCCTAAGCCAACTTTAGTAATATTAGCTTCACCTTCCGACTCTTCATCTTCCTCATCTTCTTCATCATTATCTTCTGGTGCCTCAGTTTCTGGTGCATCTGCGTCTTCATCAGCAGGTTCTTGTGTACAACCCACTACAACGGACATAAGTAACATAAGTACTAATAAAAGCGATATTATTTTCTTCATTTTATTCCTCCTAATATTTTTATTATTACAAATATAATCATACCACATTGTATAAAATTAGACAATTACTTTATTGATTTTTAACTATTTTGTAACTTATTATAAAATTGCTTATATTAAAACAGTAAGTTCCCCCTCATGTAGTTAGTTTTTCAATAATTCTTTCGCAGCATTTATTGCAACTTCCTTATCATTGAAATATCTTTTTTCTCCTTCTATAAGTTGATAAGTTTCGTGACCCTTTCCAGCAAGTAATAACAAGTCATCTTTTTTAAGTATATTTATTCCTTTTTTAATAGCCTCTTTTCTATCTGCTTCTTTTATCAATAAGCAATTAGATCCTCTAAAGGATTCCGACATTTCATCTATTATTTGCATTGGATCCTCATAGTCTGGGTTGTCAGATGTAAGTATACAAACATCACATTCCCTAGCAGCTATGTCTCCCATTTCTTTTCTACGTAAAAAAGACCTGTTTCCTACAGAGCCTATCAAACAAATAAGTCTATTTGGTTTATATTCTTTTAATGTTTCAATTATGTTTTTAAGGCTAACTTCATTATGAGCAAAGTCTAAAACTACAGATGCATAATCTAATATAGGAAGAAGTTCAACTCTTCCGCTTACATTTACATCTTTTAAAACATTTTTTATTGTTCCATAGTCTATTTCAAAATATCTAGCTGTAACTATACTAGCTAAAGAATTATATATACTAAATGTGCCAGGCGATGCAATTTTGTAACTATCTTTTTCATTATCTGTTTTACATATAAAACTAGAACCTAAATGTTTTATATCCTGGGATAGTTTTATATCTACAGCCTTAAAATCAGATTTTTTATAAATAGAAAATGTGTCTATAGTAGATTTCGCATTGTCAATTATATATCCTGCATGTTTATCATCCTTATTTATAATTCCATGCTTTGCAAGTTTAAACAGTTTTACTTTGGAGTCTAGATAGTCTTTAAAATCTGGATGTTCTTTAGGCCCTATATGGTCTCTAGATATATTTGTAAATATACCTAAATCAAAGCTTATATGGTCTACTCGGTTCATCTTAAGGCCCCCAGATGATACTTCCATGACTACGAATTTCATACCATAAACCACCATTTGCCTTAAAATTCTTTGCAGTTCGTAGCTCTCAGGAGTTGTATTTTTAGACTCTTCCTTTATCTCTCCATAAAAAACTCCATTTGTACCAATTATCCCTGCAGAAAACCCTGCCTTTTCGAGTATAGCTTTTATATAATTACTGGTAGTCGTTTTCCCTTTGGTTCCAGTTATACCAATAACCTTAAGTTCTTTTGAAGGGTTTCCAAATAGATTAGAAGACATTTTAGACAATACAAATCTAGTATCATTTACTAAAATTTTTACACTACCTTTAGGCAAATCCATATCTTTACTTACTACAAATACCCTAGCACCATTTTCATAGGCACTATCTATATATTTATGTCCATCTACTGTTTCTCCAACTATAGCTACAAAAATATAGTCAACTTTTGCGCTCATTGAATTATATGCAATATCTTTTATATTTATATCTTCTATTTCTGATAAGTTCATATTTGAACTAAATTTTATATCTTTCAATAATTCTTTTAATTTCATCTTTTTCTCCCATTACTTCTTCTTAAGTTATGACTTTCTTTTATTATCCTAAATATTTCTTATATTTTCTAAACTGATTTATATTATATAAAAATACATAAAGACTTCTTTTAAAATTGCCACTTAAATCTTCCTTGTATCCAAAAGATGTAGCTTCTTTACCTTGATCAATTAATATTTTTACTTTTCCCTTTAGTTTTTCATCTTTTACATATTTTAAAACTACTCCATTTGGAACTACATGCCAATAAAATGGATCCTTTTGAATCTTTAGCTTTAAATCCTTTTTCAAAATTCTATCTTCTATTACATATTTAGCTATATTATTTCCTGATGACGTTACATAAAAGTTACTTCTTCCTTGTCTAAGATTTATTTCAAACAATTTATATTTATTATCCCTAGTATCAAATTTTATATCAAAATTTGAAAATCCTACATAATCTATACTCTCTAAAAAGTCTTTTATACCATTCATAAGATCTTCATCATATTCTGTTATTATAGCAGCATGATTTCCAATAGCTGTAGGAGTATGTTCCTCTAATAAAACATGACCCAAACACATCATTTTCACCTTTCCATTCCTATCTGAATAGCAAGTAAGAACCCTCATATGTGAATCATCACCAGGTATAAAGTCTTGAATTATTAAGTTTTTATCATATCTTCCTTCATATATCTTATTTGTAATCTCTACAAATTCTTCTTTATTTTTTGCAGTATATACCTTATTCATTCCTTCAAATGGAAACTGCCAATATAATACACTATCTGATGGTTTTATTATAACCGGATAAGAAAATTCAAAATCTGTTACAGTATCACCTTTGGAAAAAATATATGTTTTTGGATAGAAAAGTCCTTTTTCTTCACACATCTCGTAAAAAGACTCTTTTTCTATCAGTTTATCTTTTAACTCACTTTCTATATAAGGTGTTATATAGCTTTTAGATAAGCTATCCTTATAATCTATTATAAATTCAGCATATTCATCTGTACAACCCATTAAAATAGGAACCTTTTTATCCTTTTTAATCTCATCAGATAATTTTATAAGTAAATCAACAAGTTTTTCTGAATCATCCATATGTTCATATATCCTAAAATCAATTATTTTACTATCTTTAGTCGCACCAAGTGCAAGTTTTCCATAGGCAATAGAATTTACACCATATTCTTCATGAAAAGCTCTTGCTACACTATAGCAGTTTATATCTCCCCCCAATAAAACTGGTTGGATCTGTAAATTATCTTCACTAATATTAAATTCATCTAAGTTCATCTTTGTCCTCCTCATTTATCTCTTAAATCATCTGTAAAATAGGCATTAAAAGACCCATTATAGCCCCAAGTAAAGCTCCAAGCCTTGTAATAGCCTTTAGTTCCCTATCTGCTATTTTTAATATGAGTTTTTCAGTATATTCTACTTCAAAACTATTTATTTCATCCTCTACTACTTTAGAGATATCAAATAAATTTATTATATTAAATATTTCTTCTTTAAATCCTATATTTATTATATTATTTGCAAATTCAAATACCTTTTCCAATGTCTTTTCATCTAAGTCCTTTAGAAGATCTTTAAATGAAGTATTTAATATTTTATTTAAAGACTTATTTATTTCTTCCTTAAATATACTTTCAAAGCTTTCTGATTCTAATATATCTTCTATAGACTTTTTAAAAGTATAATCTATTTTATCTTTTATAAGTTTTTCATTCCCATTTATATTATCTATTATTAGATTTAGAATTTTTTCTTGATTTTCTTCTTTAAATATATGATCCAATGTTTTTTTATATAAATTTAATACATCATTTTCATCCAATATAGAATTAGATTTTTCAATTATAGTATAAACTTCAGTGTTTAGTAAGTTTTTAATAGAATCTTTTATTATAAAACTTGCTGCTTCTTCAGCTTGTTCACTATCAATATATTTCTTAATAACTTCAAATATTTTTTCAGAAATAGTCTTAGAGTCTATAAACATAGTAATCATCTTGCTTAAGTTTAACTCTACTAGGTTTTCTATAGAAGAAAGTAAGGCTTTTTGTATGTCCTCTTTATAAAAAAGCTCTCTTAAACTATTCATTATATTCTTTTTATTCATATAAATACTATCTTCTAATTTTATTATTAGATTATCATCTATGATGTCTGATAGTATTATATCAGTATCTTTTAGTCTATTCAATTTATTATTTATATCTTTCAAAATCATATCTTCTAATGATTTTGAGTTTTTTATTCTTTCTAAATATCTATTCCCATTATCTGATATTTTCCTTACTAACCTATCTTTATACTTTGGATATATATGCTCTTGTAAAAAAAGACTAAGTTTATACTTTACTTCTTTTTCTTTAAGTTTTTTTGAAAAAAGCTTAAAAATCCTTTCACTTATCCTATCTACTGGAAATTTATAGCTTACTGAAGTAAGAAAACTGTTTAAATCTTTTTCACTTTCTTTTAAAGTATTTATTTTAAATTTTATAAATTCTTCTATTTTTTCTTTTGTTTCTTTACTTGAAACTACTTCTGCTATTTTTTCAGGTGTAAGAAGATGCATTCCAACTGCTTCACCTATACTTTTTGCCATTCGCCCTCTTTCTTTAGGAATAAGACCAGGTGTGAATGGAACTTTAATTCCTAAGATTTTTTTTGCTTTTAAGGGTCTAAAAAGCATCTTTATAGCTAGCCAATTTGTAAAATATCCAATAATTGATCCAACTATAATTGGTATAATAATTTTCATTTGTTTAAACTCCTTTAACTAATCTATTTGTTTTATTTATATCTTTAATGAATAAAACCTTTCTATATTTAAACAAAAAAAGATACAGTAATAGTTAATATTAACTATACTATATCTTTTTATAATTTACTATATCTTTGATTTTATTTGAAATTTATTTTTGGTCTTTATATCCTTCTCTTATAAGTTTATATTCTCCAGTTTCTGTATTTAAATCATATATATTGAAATTTGTTTTTATATCAAATCCATCTTCATGTGTTGCAAGATTAACAGAAGCTGACCCATCTTCTTCACTTACTATCCTATGAAATACATTAGTTGGCCAAACTACAAGTCCACCACCTTCTACTATTCTTTCACCATTGTGCTCTACATATTCAGGAGTAACTACAAATTTTTCTATCTTTCCATGTTCTGGAGTATAAACTTCAATATGTCTGATTCCTCTCAATACTAAAAGATTGTCAGCTTGATGTGGGTGCATATACCAAGGTCTATCTACATCTCCAATTGGACCTGGAGATACGGCAGCACCTTTATGTAGTACTCTGTCTATAGCATCAATCTTTGGCACCATATCTTTTACCATAACATCAAACCTTACGCCTTCTGTTTTTCTAAATTCTTTTAACTTAATAACAGTGTATAGATTTTTTACTTCTTTAACAACATAGCCATCCATTTTAAAATTCCTCCCTATATTTATTCATATCACTAAGCTTATACCCCTTAGTAAGTTATATATTCATATAATAAAAATATATTCAAATACAATTGCAAGAAATATGTGATTATAAGATATAGATATATTTTAAGATCTAATCTGCATTTTTAAGTTTTTCATACAAAATTCTCCCTAAAACAAATATAATTTATATTTGTTTTAGGGAGAATTTGCTAAACTCTTATTTATAAACCTAATTTCTCGTCAAGTTTTTGCTGGTTAAATCCTACAATTATTTTCCCGTCTATATCTACTACTGGTACTCCTTGTTGTCCAGATCTTTCTATCAT
>NZ_JBQDAA010000078.1:0-9512 GCF_052089545.1 Tissierella sp.
TAAAAAATTTCCTACAGTTATTTTGTGTCATGGAACGGGGTCTAGTAAAAATGAAGCCGGAAATCTATTTGTGAGATTAGCAGAATCTCTTAGAGAACGAGGAATTGCATCTATACGATTTGATTTTGCAGGTTGCGGAGAAAGTCTTGCAAAGAAACAGGATTTAACTTTTTACGGGGAAGTTGATGATGTTGAAAAAGTTTATGCTTATATTCGTAAGAGTGAAAAAGTTGATTCCTGTAGAATAGCTATTTTAGGATTTAGTCAAGGTGCTCGGGTAATGGCAGAGTTTTTAGGAAAATATCCAGAAAGAATAAATGCTGCAATTAGCTGGTCAGGAGCATGTCATAATGGAGAAGGAGTCTTTTCCGGATGGTTTCAAGAATACTATGAAGAAGCAGAAAAAAATGGATATGTGAAGATACCTATGACATGGCGTGATGATTTGATATTGTCTAAGAAATGGTTTGATGATATTAGGGGCTCTTCTCCCATGGAAAGCCTATCTAAATATAAAGGAGCAATATTAGCCGTATCTGGTACTGAGGATGCTCTAGTTCCATACATCCATGCCAAAGAAATTGTTGGCATATGCAGAGGAAAAGTTCGTGAGTCTAAAATTATTGAACATGCAGATCATACTTTTAATGTTTTTGAGGAGAATCAATCAATTGCAGATAAGGTTGTGAAAGATACGACAGATTGGATTGCTATTAATATTTAAGATATAAAGTTTTTTGCGATATCATTGGGGTTGTTTTAGATAATTTTTATAACTTTTAATTTATATATAGCGATATCGTGGTAGGATTATGTGAAATAAAACACTAATAGAATTTCAAAATAGGAGATGGAGAGTTATGGTGTTTCAGAAATTGTTTTCATGATATTCCATAAGAACTCCAATGATCATCGATTTCAATAGCTAATTAAGACGTAAGGAATAGGTAATTATCGTTCGACAACACATTCTCTACTTACATTATATTATTATTCATATATTATTTATAGACTACCCTTTTTATAATTTCTACACTATAATGTTATACATAAATCTAAAAATACAAGGGGTGAATCAGTATGAATAGCAAAAATGATGTCTTAGATAATGGCCCTTTCTTTCATGGCACTAAAGCAGATCTAAAAATTGGGGATTTATTAAAACCACAACACTTATCAAATTACCAGGATAAAAAATCCAATTATATATATTTCACTGCAACATTAGATACCGCTAAATGGGGTGCTGAATTAGCAGGATCTAAATTAAAGGAAAGAATTTACATTGTAGAGCCATTAGGTGATTTTGAAAATGATCCAAATTTAACTGATAAAAGATTTCATGGTAACCCTACACGTTCTTATAGGTCTAAATCTCCTTTGAAAATAATAGCTGAATTAGGTTCATGGGAAAGACATTCTGATAAAGAAATAAATCATATGCTGACATCTTTAAAAAGGTTACAGGAAGAAGGAAAAAATATAATTTACGATTAATCCTGATAGATATTTTCAACTGAATATAATTGTTAAAATAATCCACACTCAAATTGTATATTCTTTATATTTTGTTCATCCAGTGCATCAATGGAATTATTAAATTGGATAATAAATTATAGTTAAGTTCATAAATAAATTGTTCCACTAGGAGTGCAGTAGGTCTGTATGACATTGATTCTATTTTTACAATCCATGTTGAGACAGTCTGCATGCTGGAGAAAAAAATAAAACAACCCTCAAAAATAGTGCATTAGTGGTATTTTGATGGGTTGTTTTATTTTCAAGATTACTGATATTTAACGAATTTTGCAACATCTCATTCAAGTATGGAATAGAGATGGAATGGGAAGGTGAATAAATTTATTCAGTACAATATTAATGGTTGTAAGACCTTGAAGTAAAGTTATGAGGAAGCATTATGGGATATTTAATAATTTCTAATGGATTGTAATAGTTAGCTATCAATAAAAAAGATGAGAAAACTTTGCAAAAAACTATTGACCTGATAGGTAAATCGATATATAATTGAATTGACCTAACAGGTAAATAGATTTATAGTGGAGGTGATTAAAATGTTTTCAAAGTTCTTGTCGTTAGAATCTGAAAGACGTAATGCTCTTTTGAATTCTGCATTAAGGGAATTTGCAAAAAAAGGGTTTAGCGATGCCTCAACAAATGTTATCGCAAGGGAATCAGGAATTTCAAAGCCCTTGATGTTTCACTACGTAAATAATAAGAAGGACTTTTTTCTATTCTTGTATGACTACTGCCTTGATATTCTACAAAAAGAGTATTTTGATAAAGTTAACCTGGCGGAAATAGATTTATTTGAACGGCTACGTCAGACTTCACTACTTAAAATCAAAGTTATGCAAAAATATCCTTGGATTTTTGATTTTATCAAAATGGCAGTTTGTGATGAATCGGAAATAATGACTGAACTACTAGAGAGACGGGAAAAGGTAGAAGCTAATAGTCTAGAAAAATTCTACAGTGATATTGATGTATCACGATTTAAGGACAATTTAGATATTAAAAAAGCTAAACAATTAATTTTTTGGGCTGTTGGAGGGTATGCAGAACAAGTATTAAACAGAGTTAAAAATTTAAATTTGGAAAGTATTAATTTAAAGGACATACAAAATGAGTTTGACGAATATTTGAATGAGCTACGAAAAGCATACTATAAATGATTGGAGGGCGTTATGATGAATATGATTGAAATAAAAGGACTTACTAAATCTTATGGAAAACATCAGGCTTTGCGTGGGGTTGATTTAACTGTGAAACAAGGAGAGGTCTATGGGTTTAGCGGACCTAATGGATCAGGAAAATCAACAACCATCCGTATCCTTTTGGGAATGCTTCGTAAAAATGGGGGAGAAGTAAAGCTATTAGGTGGCGACCCTTGGCAGGATGCTGTTGACCTTCATAAGAGGCTTGCCTATGTGCCCGGAGATGTGACATTATGGCCCAACTTAACCGGAGGTGAAGTAATTGATTTCTTAGGTCGTTTGCATGGTCAGATCAATCCTTCTCGTCGCAGGGAACTAGTGGATATGTTTCAGCTTGACACAAAGAAAAAATGCCGTAGCTATTCTAAAGGAAATCGTCAGAAGGTGGCACTGATTTCAGCATTTGCTTCTGATTCGGAGTTGCTGATTTTAGACGAACCTACTAGTGGACTTGATCCATTAATGGAGCAGATTTTCCAGGGATATATCTTAGAATTAAAGAAACAGGGAAAAACTGTTTTTCTATCTAGTCATATTCTTGCTGAGGTAGAAGCACTTTGTGATCGTGTTGGAATAATTCGACAGGGGAAAATAGTTGAATATGGTACCCTTGAAGAACTTAGGCATTTAACGCGAACAACTATAACTGTAGAGCTTTCCAAACCTATAAACTTAAATCAATTGCAAGGGGTTTATGATACAGTACAAAAGGAACAGAAGTGGCGTTTTTCGGTGGATGCTAGTTCTATAGAGACAGTGATGAGTAAGCTTGCTCCGATGGGGATTATCTCTCTAACAGCGGAACCGCCTACTCTAGAAGAATTATTCATGCGTCATTACGGTGAAGATATTCGGGAGGGGATTAAAGATGAAACAAAGTAAGTTTATTGGTACAACTAAGTTACTTAAGTTTTATCTTAGACGAGATAGAATTATTCTACCTATATGGATATTGCTATCCTTGATGGTAGTAATCAGTCAGGTATCTTTTGTGAAAGGAATGGCAGACTGGCAGATATTTATCATTGAATTATCTGAAAGTCCTCTTACATCTGCTTTGCTTGGACCTGTTGTTCCTTTAAGTATGGAAGGAGCAATCTTATGGAGGGGTCTGCTGCAGGCTTCCATAATAGTTATGTTTGGAGCTGCCTTTACTATGATTAGACATACTCGTACGGAAGAAATATCTGGAAGAAGTGAATTGATTCTTGGAAAACCAGTAGGAAGATACTCTAATCTATCTGCATCCTTTATTCTTTCTTGTGGAGGAAGTGTTCTATCGGGTCTATTGATTGCTGTATATTTTATAGGAATTGGCTTTGCATGGAGTGGTTCCTTGCTAGCAGGACTTACTCTTGCTACTTCCGGATGTATCTTTGCTGGGATTGGTGGATTATTTGCACAGATTTTTACATACAGTGGCAGTGCAAGAGGAGCTGTATTTGGTATATATGGATTATCTATGGTAACTATGGTTATAAATAATATGGGAGGTGGAAATACAGGTTGGGTATGGTTTGCACCTGAATCATGGTTCCGTGTAACACTCCCATTTGCAGGAAATCATGTTTGGCCATTATTAGTTTTTGTCCTGCTTTCTGCTCTATTGATGATGCTTTCTTATATGTTGCTTGGGCACCGTGATATGGGGGGCGGCCTAATCCCTCAAAAAGAGGGACCGACTACTGCATCTACCAATCTTAATTCTCCAATGGCCTTTGCCTGGCGCCAGCATAGAGGGAGAATTTTGATTTGGGCAATTGGTATGGCTTATCTTGGAGGGGTTATGGGTGTGGGTACACCCAATATATCCGAAGCTATGAGTTCCACTTTTAGCCAGATGGATACTTCTTGGGCGGCGGCTATAGTAAATCTAGGAAATCAGGAAGGTTTCATGGCCATTTTAATTTACATCCTGGGACTGATGGCAGGTTTATCAGTCTTTGCTATCACAATGGTACAGAGCCTGTGGAAAGAAGAAAAAGATCATTCCGAGATGGTATTATCAAGACCCGTAAGTCGATTTGAATGGATGGGAAGCTATTTGACGGTAGCTTTCGCAGGTAGTGCTTTAATACTACTTATTCTTGGTCTGGCTTCTGGATTAGGATGGAGTATTGCCTCGAAGGAGTTCAACCATTTTTATCCTGTGTTAATCATGAGCATTTCAAAAATTCCTTCCGTATGGGCAATTATAGGTATTTCCACCTTGTTATATGGGTGGTTTCCACGTATTGGCGCTATTCTTAATTGGATTATATTAGGTGTGTTTATTTTCATCGAGATGCTTTGGGAGGCTGGAATCGTAGGATGGTCTGCACTGAAATGGACACCTTTCGCTTATGCCCATTATAGTATTCCAATCCATGAGCTTTCAATTGTCCCATTGATTGTGTTAATAGTTGTTGCTACTGTGCTTACATGGT
Organism: Tissierella sp.; assembly: GCF_052089545.1. GTDB lineage: Bacteria > Bacillota > Clostridia > Tissierellales > Tissierellaceae > Tissierella_A. Next base: position 5,162 of record NZ_JBQDAA010000078.1, read on the forward strand.
TAGGGTTCATTGGATTTAGGCGTAGAAGTATTGGTTAAAAATATTTCTTAATAATTGAAGAATTTTAAGTCCTTGCACAAAAGTAATTATTAGGTAATAAAAATTTTAAATTAAATGATATTACTTTTAATGTTCCTAAAGGTAGAATTGTAGGGTTTATAGGAGAAAATGGAGCTGGTAAGTCAACTACTATCAATGCTGTATTAAATTTAATTGAAAAAGATTCTGGTCATATAAAAATTTTCGGTATGAATTACGATGAAAATTTAAATATTATTAAAGAAAACATTGGTATAGTATTTGATGATTTCAATTTTCATGGAATTTTGAATGTTAAAGAGTTAGATCAAGTTTTTAAACGAATCTATAAAAAATGGGACGCAAGTCTCTATGATGATTATATTAATTATTTTGATTTACCTAAAAGTCAAAATATAGGAACATTCTCAAAAGGAATGAAAATGAAGCTATCAGTTATTATTGCTTTAGCTAAAAGACCCAAGCTTCTTATTATGGATGAAGCAACTACTGGACTTGATGTGGGTGCAAGAAAAGATATTTTAGATTTATTGTTAGAGTTTATACAAGATGAAGAACATACAGTGTTCTTTTCATCTCATATTACAAATGATTTAGAAAAAATAGCAGATAGGTTAAATATAAAGTCAATAGATGATATAAATTATGAGAAAAGGAGAACAGAAAATGAATTTAAAAATAAATAATTTGAACAAGTCTTTCAATGATAAACATGTTTTGAAGGATATTAATTTAAATGTTAGATCTGGACAAATATTTGGTTATTTAGGACGAAATGGTGCTGGTAAGAGTACTTCCTTTAGAATTATAATGGATGTTTTCGAAGGAGATAGTGGCACTATAACAATTGATGATAAGGAATTTAAAACTAGAGACTATAAAATAGGTTATCTTCCAGAGGAAAGGGGAATGTATTCTAAGTTTACAGCTAAAGAACAGTTGATTTACTTTGCGCAACTAAAAGGAGCCAGCAAGGCAGATGCTATTAAATCTATGAATATGTGGTGTAAAGAGTTTGGGATAGAAGAATATTTGGACCAGAAACTAGAAACCTTGTCCAAGGGAAACCAGCAAAAAGTTCAAATAACCCAAGCTTTTATCAACGAGCCTGATATTCTAATCCTTGATGAACCTTTTTCAGGACTTGATCCAGTTAACTCTAAAATATTTCAAGATGCACTAACAAACTATATAAGTGAAGAAAGAATAATCATCTTCTCATCTCATCAAATGAGTTATATTGAGTCTTTTTGCGATGATATTGCATTGATTGATAAAGGTGAAATAATTTTAGATGGAAATTTAAATGAAATCAAGCAGTCAATGGGAGAAGGTAAGCTTCGTTTAAGATTTGAAGATATGTCCAATTTGAATTTTTTAGACAACTACGAGTATAGAATTGAAAAGGAATATATCATTTTAAGTTTAAACCTGAGTGAAACAAAAGAAGAGTTTATCCAAAGTTTGTTTAGAAAAAATATTAAAGTTTTAATGTTTATGGATTACTTGCCAAGTCTTGAAGAAATATTTATAGAGAAAGCAGGTGCTCACGATGAAGCAAATTAAAAATGTATTTAATTTTGAACTAAAAGGTATGTTAAAAAGTAAAAGTATGATAGTTACTTCTCTTATTATGTGTATAATTGTACTTATAATTACAAGCGTACCAACCTTTATGACTTGGTTTGGGAGCGACGAGCCTGAAACAAGTCTTGAAGAGGAAAGAGTTGAAATGATTGAGGAATTTAATCTTGTTTATGATAATGAAGAACTAGAAAACGCGTTGACTCCGGTTCTGGGTAAATCAGATTATTCAAATCAGGATGAATTAAAGAAAGCAGTTTCAAGCGAAGAAGTAAAGTCTGGATATGTAATTCACGATTTTAATAACTATACTTATGTTTCTTTCGATCAAATTATGGACTATTCAGAGCAGTCAATGTTTGAAGATATATTTAGCAGTGTAAACGAAAAAAGATTGCTAGAAGATGCAGGTATAGACAGTGATAAAGTTTATGAAATTATAGAGCAGCCTATAGAATCTGATAATATAATTCTAGGTAAGGATGCTGGTTCTGGAACTATTATAGCTTTTGTTGTTATATTTACTATATATATGCTCATTCTTTTATATGGAACCAATGTTGCAACTTCTGTAGCACGGGAGAAAGATTCAAGAACCATGGAGCTCTTAATTACCTCTACTAAGCCTAAAACTCTTATACTAGGTAAGGTTGCTGCCGCGGGAACAATGGGTATCTTACAAATCTCAGCCTTGCTTTTAGTAGCAGCTATTGGATTCTTTATCAATAGAGTTAACTATCCCGACTTTATTTTAGATATGATTAAGGCTTCTATGAGCCTAGATACTTTATTTATTTATATTCTATTTTCTGTACTAGGATATATCTTATATCTATTTATCTATGCTTCTTTGGGAAGTTTAGTTTCAAAAGTAGAAGATGTAAGTTCAGCTGTAGCGCCTATTACTTTTCTTTTTGTATTGGCCTACTTAGCAGCTACCCTTGCAATGCAGATGCCAGATAATTCGATTATTAAGATAACATCTTTTATACCTTTTGTTTCCTTATTTACAATGCCAATCCGCTATATGCTAACAAGTGTACCACTAGTTTCAGTTATAGCCTCTAGTGCAATAATGATTGTAACAGTAGTACTTTTAGCATCTTTGTCAATCTATATTTATCGTTTTGGATCATTGAACTATGGTAATAAAATCAAATTGAAAGAAATTATTAAATCATTTAGATCATAAATAGATAATTATATTAAAGAAGAAATTGCATAAATTAAAAAGTAACTGTGTTTGTCAAAATAGCAATTATGACAAGTTAATAGAAATTGATGGAGCTATTGATATCACTAGAAGATAGTATGCTTAAAATTTTATGACTTTCAATTTTATTTATCTGAGCTTGTCTCAACGAGCTATAAAGTATAATTAAGTAAAACTAAAAAAATAAATAAAAAATAAAATTATATATTAAAACAAAGCACTAAGACATAAAAAAATCTTGGTGCTTTTTTCTTATGTAAAACTAAATATAGAAATATCATATGGCGAAATTTTAGGTTGGTCAATAGACCAAATAAACTTCGCCATTTTTTTATGTCTAAAACCAGAAAGAAAGGATTGAGAAAAATGTCAAAACTATTTATGTATGGTACATCCTTTGATGAAATAGTTAGCTCGGAACTATAGGAGGTAGAAAAATCCAAATAACTTGCTATTATTCCGATAATGTGATATTTTATATTTATAAGGAAGGTGAGATATTTGAAGCATATAACGGTTAAACAAGCAGCTAAACTATGGGAGATAAGTGATAGGCGTGTACGTGTCTTGTGCTCTGAAGGTAAGATTCCTGGGACAATAAAAGATGGTCGTGCCTATAAGATTCCAATAGATGCAATAAAACCAGTAGATGAAAGAACACTAAGAGGGATAGAAATACCTGCTCAATATGAAGATTTATTTAAGCGTATTGATGCAAAAAAATCGGAGTTAGAAAAAAGAAGACCATTAACTCAAGGAGAATTAGAAAGATTAAGGGAAGAATTTTTACTTGAATTTACTTACAATTCAAATGCTATAGAGGGTAGTACCTTAACACTTCAAGAAACAGCTATGGTATTAGAAGGTATAACTATTGATAAAAAGCCTTTAAAAGAACATTTAGAAGCTGTAGGGCACAAAGATGCCTTTGAATATGTTAAGGAACTAGTTTCTGAAAATGTAAATTTATCAGAAAAGGTCATAAAGGATATCCATTCATTAGTACTTATGGATAGACCACAGGATAGAGGGGTTTATAGGAAAATACCAGTTAGAATATTAGGTGCAAAAGTTGAGCCACCACAGCCATATATAGTTGGTATTAAAATGGAGGAACTGATGCGAAATTATAGCAATGAGGATAATAAGTTACATGATATAGAGAAAGTTGCTAGATTTCATTTAAACTTTGAAGGAATACATCCTTTTATAGATGGAAACGGAAGAACTGGAAGATTAATATTAAACCTAGAATTAATGAAAAATGGATACCCACCCATTAGTGTGAAATTTGGGGATAGAAAAAATTACTATGATTGTTTCTATGAATACACAGAAAAAGCTGATTCAAGCAAAATGATTTTAATGGTATCTGAATATATAGAGAAAGAACTAGATAGGTATCTTTTAATATTGGAATAAATCAATCGGTATTTGTTGTATTTGTCAAGAAATATATCCTTCCACCAAGGGGATAATATCAACCTACGACATCTTTATTGACCTCTCAAGGCA
>NZ_JBQDAA010000079.1:0-9506 GCF_052089545.1 Tissierella sp.
GTCCTAGTTTTTTAATCTACTGATTTTAATGATTCTACCATCTCTACAGCTCTTAATTTATAGTGCATTACAATATTTACTATTACTGCAAAAACTACTGTCAATACACTTGCGTATATAAAACTATTTCTATGAAGTTTTAATCCGAGCATTAAACTTTCCATCTCCACAGTAACTATTATAAACTTGTGCAAGAATATACCGATAATCAATCCCGTAATAGTACCTATTATAGTCAATATAATATTTTCCCTATAAATATAGGCTGATACTTCACTATTATAAAAACCTAATACTTTTATCGTTGCAATTTCTCTTATTCTTTCACTTATATTTATGTTTGTAAGATTATAAAGAACTACAAAAGCTAGTGCTCCTGCAAAAACTATCATAACTAAAACTACATAGTTTAAGCTACTTATTGTGTCCTCTAAGTTATCCCTTTCGGTTGATATAAAACTAACATTGTTTATTCCATCATTATTTATAAGAGTCTTTGCTATTTCTTCTTCCGACTCTTTAAAATCATTATCAAGTCTTCCTAATGCCTGATTGTATTCTAATGATTGATTAAAGATCTTCCTATAATTTTCTGCTGTAATATATATATAGTTAAAGGTATAGTTTTCTGTTATTCCTTCAATTTTTACCTCTTTTTTCTTATCGTCACTATTTATTAGTTCTATAGTATCTCCTTTTTTTATATCTAAGGTTCTACTCATTCCTTCTGTTATGACTACTCCATTTTTAAGTTTTATCTCTTTATTATTTTGTCTATTTTGCAATTGAATAAAGTTATTAAATCCTTCCGTATCTCTTGGCACAATTATATTTATGTCTTTTTCTTCATTGTTAAAAGATACTTTACCACCTTCTGAAAGAACTAATTTATAGTCTTCTATCCTATTTTCTTTATCTAAAGATTTTAACCCCTCTGAATCTAAGTTTATTTCAGTATCATATGCAAATATTTGACCATACTGTTTATCTACAACTGTTTGTATAGAATCTTTTATACCAAATCCTGCAACTATTAAAGCTGTACATCCTGCTATTCCAAATACTGTCATAAAAAACCTTCTCTTATATCTAAATAAGTTTCTAATTGTTACCTTATAGCTAAAATTAAATCTATTCCATATTACCGGTATTTTTTCCAGTAAAATAGTTTTACCAAGCTTTGGCGCCTTTGGTCTCATAAGAGATGCTGGGTTTTCTTTTAATTCATTGCTTGATGCTAAATAAGCAGTTATTGTTGTTAAAGCTATAGAAGCAATTGATATAAGTGATGCTAATTTAAAGTTAAAATTTAATATAACTGGAGGTAGTGCATACATAAGTGCATATGCATTAAATATAATTATCGGAAAAAGTGTATACCCAATCGTAATACCTAATATAGATCCTATTACCGTTGCTGTAAATGCATAAATTATATATTTAGATGCTATATCTTTTTTACGGTAACCTAAGGCTTTTAGAGTACCTATGGTTATTCTTTGTTCATCAACCATCCTAGTCATTGTAGTTAATGATACCAATGCTGCTACAAGAGCAAAGAATAGTGGAAATACCTTTGCAAGTGCATCTATTCTATCTGCTGACTGTCCATAATCCACATATGAAAAATGTTTTTTTCTATTCAATATATTCCATTCAGCTTTTTCAAGGTCCTTTAAATCTTCTTCACCTTTTTCAATCTCTTTTAAAGCTTCATCTAGTTCTTTTTCTGCTTTTTCTTTTTCTTCTTCATACTCTTTTTCGCCTTCTTCTAGCTCTTCTTTTGCTTGATTAAGATCTGCTCTTGCATCTTGTAACTCTTTTTTACCTTTTTGCTCCTCATTTGCTAAATTCCTTTTTTCTTGTTCAAGTACATTTTTTGATCTATCTAATTCAGCTTTAGATGCAGCTAGCTTTTGTTCAGCAATCCTTAATTCTTCTTTATTTTTTTGCAGTTCTTCCTTGCCTGCTTTATATTCAGCTTTACTACTAGAGAGAGTATTTTTTAATTCTTTTTCTTGCTCTTCTAATTGAAGCTTTTCTTCTTCTAGAAGCTGTGGGTTTTGAAGTGCCAATTCTATATCTTTTATATTTGATTCCAAAGTAGAAATACCTTTTTCAGCTTTGTCTAATTCTTCTTCAGCCTTTTTAAACTCTTTATCTGCCACTTCTTTTTGTTTGTTAAGTTCTTTAAGACCTTTCTGATATTCTGCTTGTCCATCATTAATCTTCTTTTGGGCACTATTTATCTGAGATTTACCATCTTCTATAGCTGAATAAAATTTATTTTCATTTCTTCTTAATTCTGCTTCTGCATTTTCTATTTCTTTTCTTCCATCTTCTAGCTCTTTTAAAGCCTTATCTAATTCTTTTTCAGCTTTTTCTTTTTCTTCTTCATATTCTTTTCTACCTTCATCTAATTCTTCTTTTGCTTCATCATAGATTTCTTTATACCTTATCTCTTGTCTTTCTTTAGATATATCTTTTACTTTATCTTCAACCGGTTTTACTCTATCAAAGTATTCATCCTTATAGGAGTTTAACTCAGCTACACTGTCTATATTTACTAATATATCTGTAAATACATCTATTTTAAAGTTCTTTTGGGGTATCATTATAAAATCTCTTAACTGCCCATTTCCTATATCTGTATTTCCTTTTTCAAAAGAAAGATAGTTTGGACTTTGTATGAAACCTACTACAGTAAATTCAGTGTTTTTTAAATCTTCTTTTAAATCTTCTTTTTTCCCCGATGAAAGTTTTATCTTTGAACCTATTTTAGCTTCTAAAGAGTTCTGATTTTCAACTTCTATTACACACTCATCTAACTTTTCTGGAAATCTTCCTTCTATCAGCTTTGCAGCGTTTACTTGATCTTTATCTTTAAAATCATGAACTCTAAGAGCTATTTCTTTTTCTCCATCTTCTGCAATTGCATCCATTGTATAGGAACCTTGTGCTCTTTTTATCCCATCGAGTTTTGATATTGCGTCTACATCATCTTCAGTAAGACCTAAGTTTGATACAACTCTTAGATCCATAAAATTATAATCATCAAAATATTTATCTGCTGTTAGTTTCATATCCTCAGGAGCCATTTTAAGTCCAGAGAAAAATGCTACTCCTAGTGCTATAATAGCAACTATTGATATAAACCTTCCAAAGGATCCCTTTATATCTCTAAATATATCTTTTATAAGCGATTTCTTTCTCACTACCACTCAATCCTTTCTACTGGAGTAGGATTTTTATTTATTTCTTGATTTTCTATCTTCCCATTTCTAACTTTAATCAATTTATCACCCATTGGAGTTATTGAAAGATTTTGGGTGATAACTACAACTGTCTTACCCATTTTTCTTCCTGTATCTTGTAAAAGTTTTAATATAGCTTTACCAGTATTATAGTCAAGAGCGCCAGTAGGCTCATCACAAAGTAATAGTTTAGGATTTTTAGCAAGTGCCCTAGCTATGGCAACTCTTTGCTGCTCTCCCCCTGAAAGTTGAGATGGGAAGTTGTCCTTTCTAGATGTAAGACCTACCGATTCAATTACCTCTTCTATGTTTAAAGGATCCTTACATATTTGAGTTGCAAGTTCTACATTTTCAATAGCTGTTAAGTTCTGTATTAAATTATAAAACTGAAATACAAAACCTATATCATGTCTTCTATAAGTAATAAGCTGTTTATTATTTAGTTTATCAATTCTATTTCCATCCACAGTTATATTACCAGAAGTAGTCTTGTCCATTCCTCCAAGTATATTTAAAATAGTAGTCTTTCCAGCACCACTTGCACCCGCTATTATTACAAACTCTCCTTCGTCTATAGTAAAATCTGCTCCATTAAGGGCGTTTATTTCAACTTCTCCCATTTTATATATCTTTTTAACATCTTTAAACTCAATATATTTACTCATCTTCTATCACCTTATTCCTTTTCTATATCTAAATATTGTATCATAGTTATAGATTTTAATTAACCTTTAATGAACTTTTACGCTAATAATATACTACTTAGAATGTTAAAAGTATTTAGAGATAAAAAAACACCTCCAAGTAGATAGCCTATTTTAAATTAATTAGACTGTCTACTTTGGAGGTGTTATATCAAATTCTATGGTCTTCTTTTAAATTATTTTAAAGCTTTTAATAGTTCTTTTAGGTATTCAAAAGTTCTTTGAGTAGATGAGATGCTTAGCTTTTCTTCTGGCGTATGAACATCGTACATATTTGGTCCAAAAGATATTATATCAATATCTGGATATTTTTTAGCAAATACACCAGATTCAAGTCCTGCATGAATGACTGTTGTTTCCATTTCTTTACCTGTTAACCTTTTATACACTTTAACTGCAGTATCTCGAAGCCCTGATACTTCTCTGAATTCCCACTCTGGATATTCATTACTTATATTGTATTGTGCCTTATGTTTTTTAGCTGTATCTATTATTTCTTTTCTAAGTTTTAATAAGATATCTGGATTTGAACTTCTAGTAGACGTTTGAATCACAAACTTTTCCTTATCTAAATTTACTATAGCAAGATTACTTGAACTTTCAACCACAGATTTATCTTCTTTCAATTTTGTGTATATTCCCGTAGGTATAGTTTCTAAAAGTTCCAGTATATTCTTTAATGTATCCTTATTTAAAACCCTAGAAACTTCTCCTTTCTCTTCTATAATTATATTTATATCCTTTTCTTTTTCTTTATTGTCCTTTATTATGTCATTTTTAATCTTATCTAGCTCTTCACTAAAGCCTTTAATCTCATCTTTTTTAACAGCAATTTCAGCTAAACTATTTCTAGGTATTGCATTATCTTTACTTCCACCTCTTAAAGAAATTAAATAATAGTCTACTTCATCCTTTAACTTATTTAAAACTTCAGCTAAAGTTTTATGAGCATTTAACCTTCCTTTATCTATTTCCATGCCAGAATGTCCACCAAATAAACCTTTTACCTCGATAGAAAACTCTTTTAAATCTTTCTTTTCTTCATATTGAACAGGAAGCCTGACATCTATAAGTTCACCACCAGCAGAACCTACAGTTAAAATTCCCTCTTCTTCTGAATCTACATTGAAAAGTCTTTTACCTTTAAGGACTTTATCTGACAGACCAAGTGCGCCATCCATTCCTATTTCTTCTGCTGTAGTTACTAAAAATTCAAGTGGAGGATGTTCTAGTGAAGTATCTTCTAAAATAGAAAGACCCATAGCTACAGCTATTCCATTATCTGCCCCTAAAGTAGTTTTATTTGCCTTTATAAAGTCACCTTCTACTATTAAATCAATAGGATCTTTTTGAAAGTTGTGTCTGCTAGTTTCCTCTTTTTCACATACAATATCCATATGCCCTTGAATAATAACACTATCTGAATCTTCATAACCTTTAGATGCAGGTTTTCTTATGATTATATTCATATTTTCATCTTGAATAGTTTCAAGATTTAGTTTTTCTCCTATTGATTTTAGATAATCGCTTATCTTTCTCTCCTCGTAGGAACATCTGGGAATCTTACTTATCTCTTCAAAATAATAAAAAACTCTTTCTGGCTTTAATCCTTTTAGTTTATCCATTTAAATCTCCTTCTCTTTATTATTTATTATTATTTTCTATAATCTTTAAAATTGTTTTGGATGCAAGATCCATAGATTCAGTTGGAATAAATTCAAATCTTCCATGAAAGTTATATCCACCTGTAAATATATTTGGTGTAGGAAGTCCCATATAGGAAAGTCTTGCTCCATCAGTGCCACCTCTTATAGGTTCTATAATAGGTTTTATGCCTAAGTCTTCCATAGATCTTTTAGCTAACTCTACTATGTCTATATGAGGCTCTATCTTTTCTTTCATATTATAATAGCTATCCTTTATATTTAGCTCTATAATATGACCATATTTTTTATTTAAAAACCCTACTACTGACCTTATAAGATCCTTTTTTATCTCAAACCTTTCCATAGAGTGATCTCTTATTATATATTTCATATTCGTCTTATCTACAACCCCAATTATTTCCATCAATAAAAAGAAACCTTCATAGTCTTTTGTATACTCTGGTTTTTGATCTGATGGGAGCATATTTTCGATTTCACTAGCAATCCTTAATGAATTCACCATTATATTTTTTGCACTACCAGGATGTACATTTCTACCTTGAATATCTATATCTACACTTGCTGCATTAAAGTTTTCATATTGAAGTTCTCCTAAAGGTCCTCCGTCTATTGTATATGCAAAATCTGCACCAAAGCCTTCTACATCAAATAAATCTGCTCCCTTTCCAACTTCCTCATCAGGAGTAAATCCTATCTTTATATCCCCATGTTTTATATCTTCGTTATTTACAAGATATTGTACTGCATTCATAATGGCTGCAATACCAGCTTTATCATCTGCTCCAAGCAAAGTGGTTCCATCTGTCGTTATAAGTTCTTTTCCTACTAACTCCTTTATAAAAGGAAAGTCTTTTTCTCTTATACTATACTCATCATTTAGCCTTATATCTCCACCTTTATAAGTGAACATTTGTGGATTTACACATTTTCCTGGCGCATCAGGACTAGTATCCATATGAGCGATAAAACCTATAGTTGGAACTTTTTTATCTATATTAGATTTTAAACTAGCATATACATATCCATTGCCATCCATTTTTACATCATTAAGTTCAAACTTATCTAATTCTTTCTTTAATAATTTTGCCAATTCTAACTGTTTTTTACTTGTTGGAACAGTGTCACTACTTTCATCTGATCTTGTATCTATGGCTATATATCTTTTAAATCTATCTACTATACTTTCCATTTATATCCCCCTCTTTACCTTTATTTATCTAAAATAAAAGTGTATTAATACCTAGCATTATGGCTGCGAACACTGCTATTATACCCATAAGTGGCAGCACAAACTTTAACCATTTATCATAAGTTACATCTACCATTTCAAGAGTTGCAAGAATTAGTCCTGTTGGAGTAATAAACTGCATAAGTCCATGTCCCCAATTATATGCAGTAACAACTATAGCTCTTGAAACATTTACAGTGTCAGCAAGTGGTGCCATTATAGGCATTGATAAAGTAGCAAGACCTGAACTTGAAGGAATAAAAAATCCTAATATACTAAATAAAATCATCTGAACAACTGCAAATATACCTTTATTCATATTTTCTATTATCCCTGAAGCATAAAATAAAAGTGTATCTGAAATCATACCATTATCCATTATAATATTTATTCCTCTTGCTACTCCAATTATTAAAACTACTCCTATAAGATCAGCTGCACCATTTAAAAAGGTAGCTACAGCTTCTTTTTCTCCAAGACCCGATAAGAATATTATTATCAAAGCTACGGCTAGAAATAATCCTGCCATTTCCCCAAACCACCAATCTTGAGAGGCTACTCCCCAAACCATGATTGGAAATGCTCCTAAAAATACTACTAACATAAGAACTCTCTGCCAATTAAATTTTACTACATTATCTGGATCATAGCCTTCTAAAAACTTATTATCAATTCTATCTTTAGCTTCATAAATAATAGAATTTTTTGGATCTTTTTTAACTTTCCTAGCGTAACGGTAAATATATATAAGAACTATGGCAGTTGCCAATACAAGTCCTATAATCCTAAAGGTAAGTCCCTCTTTAAATGAAATACCTGCAGCATCTGAAGCTATAACTATAGAAAAGGGATTAACTGTAGAAAACATGGCACCTATTGCAGCGCCTAAATATATTGCTGCTATCCCTATTATAGCATCATAACCAGCAGATAAAAATATAGGTAATAATATTGGATAGAGTGCTATGGTCTCTTCTGCTAATCCAAATGTACTACCTCCTATTGCTGTAAGGGTTGCAACTACAATTACCAGTAAAAATTGTTTTCCTTGTGTCTTCTTCGATAGTGCTGATATACCAGCATCAAATGTCCCTGTTTTATTTATAAGTCCTATTATACCACCAAGTATAAGGACAAATACCATTATATCTACTGTATCTAGAACACCATCAACTGGTGCCATTATAAAATCTAATATTCCCTGTGGTTGTTGTTCTATAGATTCATAGGTTCCAGGTATAGCTACAGGCTTGTTAATACTACCATCTTCAAATTTTTCTAAATCCATTATTACATTCATATCATCTAAAGTTTCTTGACTTGCCGGCATCACACTTTGCTCACCACTTTGGTCTTCAACTATAAATGTACCATCTTCAACATATGACAGTCTTTCATAAGCTCCAGCCGGAACTATATAGGTTAAAACTACTACAAGTATAAGTACTATAAAAAGAACCGTAAAAGCCGAAGGAAATTCAAATTTCTTTTTTTTCTTCCTATTTCCCATATTTCTCATCTCCTTAAGATATTTTTTATCTCTCAAGAAAGAGTATTTACATATGGTAGAAATTTTATAATACCTTTTTAAAAGCTAGTTAAGAAACATTGATAATAATTAACATAAAAAAATATAGTTAAGCTAGCTTAACTATATTTTTTATTAATTTAAAGTTTTATATCTTTCAATATTAGCTTCATTTAAAAATTCATATGCATCGTTTATCTTTTGAAACATTTCGGTTGCATTTTCAGCTTTATTTATATCTGGATGATATTCCTTAGCTTTTTTCCTATAGGCAAGTTTTATTTCATATATATCAGCATCAGTAGTAAGTCCCAATAAATTTATGCTGTTTTCATACTTCTGCTTAAACTCTATACTCGGATTTTGATATGTTTGTCCCCCAAATCCACCAGTGCTATATCCTCCCTGATTGAAACCTCCACCACGTCTTTGATATTCATTCCACTGTCTAAATCTTTCTTCCCATTCTCTTTGTTGTTCTTCTTGCTGTTTTCTCCATTCTTTTCTTCGTCTTTCTGCTTCCATATCTTTATACTTGTCACCATATTCATTAAAGGAGCTAAATGTTTTTTCTTTGCCTTCCCTATAATAAGCTGCAGAGTCAAATAAAAACTCCGTTATCATATATTTTCTATATTTTAAATATGATATAAGTTTTGTTCCACCTACTATTATAAGTATTGTAAGTAAAACGGTTAAAATAAATATTGGGTGAAAAAGTATAAAAATTCCAAAAGGACTCATAAGTAAAAGTATCAATAAACATCCTCCAGCACTTATCAATGCTAAAAATCCTTGAGCTAATCCTTTTACAAGCCCTACTATAACTTCTGTTATAGCTATAAATATATCAAATAATATCTCTATAAATTTTGCAAAATAATATATAATCTCTCCTAAAAACCTATTCATTGTATCCACCCATAAATATTATTCTTCCTCTCTTTAAAAAAATCAATATAAGATTACTTTATCATTATTTATAGCAAACTTCAATACTTCAATATAAGCTTTTAAAATAAAAGTTTTAGAACAGTTTTGTAACTAATTGAATACTATATAATCAAAGCATTATAGATAGTTGCAGAATGTGATTTTTAAAAATATCTGTGTTATCCACAAGAA
>NZ_JBQDAA010000080.1:0-9422 GCF_052089545.1 Tissierella sp.
ATGAATATTTTCATGGATATTTGGCTACTTATACATGTTATGTAATTGAGTTTAAATTATTATATTATTATCCAGGTGTTATAATTTTGTTTCCAAGTAGGAAAAATAATTATATTTTAGATGATTTTAAAGAACAAAAAAAACTAGCTAAAATGTTTGAAAATACAAGTGCTTGGTTAGAGGTATTAGACATTGCATATGTTGGCTCTTTAAATGAAAAGATAAAATCGCAAGAAATAAAAGATGTTATTCAAATAACAGAAGCACATCACGAAAAAAGAGTAGCAGAAATTGCGGACAATATATATGAAGCTAGAGATGTAAATATTATATTGATAGCAGGACCTTCATCCTCAGGTAAAACTACATTTGCAGAAAGGCTTAAAGTACAGATGAATGTAAATGGTCAAAGGCCTATTACTATATCTTTAGATGATTATTTTGTAGATAGAGATAAAACACCTTTAAATAAGGATGGTACACCAAACTTTGAAACCATAGATGCTATAGATATGGATAGATTAAATATGGATCTTATAGAGCTTTTAGAAGGAAAAAATGTAGAACTTCCTAAGTTTAATTTTTTAACAGGTAAAGGAGAAATGTCTGGTAAAATAGTGAGTTTAGATAAGGATCATCCTATTATAATAGAAGGTATACATGGATTAAATCCAAAGCTTACCAGACTAATACCTGAGAAAAATAAATTTAAAATATATATATCAGCACTTACCCAGTTAAATTTAGACCCACATAATAGGATTTCAACTACCGATATAAGGCTTATTAGAAGAATGGTAAGAGATGTAAAGTTTAGAGGAAATGGACCAATAAAGACGTTTGAAATGTGGGAAGGTGTAAGAGCAGGAGAAGAAGAGTATATATTTCCATATCAAGAGGAAGCAGATATGATGTTTAATTCATCACTTGTATATGAGATGGGTGTACTTAAAAAACATATTATACCATTATTAGATAAAATAGATAAAGCTAGTATTCATTATAGTGAAGCTAGAAAACTTATAAAATTTTTAGAATATTTTCTAGATATTAAAGATGAGAGTGCAATTCCTCCAAATTCTATATTGAAAGAATTTATAGGTGGTGCGTCTTTTAATCTGTATTAAAATTATAGCCCTCTTTTTATATAAAAAGAGGGCTATAATATAAATTTGAAAAGCAAAAATATAGAATATATACTTGCAAGTGTAAATATTACACTATCAATTCCGCTATTAGGATTTATAACTATAGGTGATGCGATATTCAAATTTAAGGGGTAAAATAGTTTTATACCTTTTGGGGTTAAAAAGTCTGCTACTAAATGTAGAAGATATCCTAATGATATACTTTCGTAAAGATACGGAATGCTATATTGTGAGCTAATATTTTTAATAATATAGGTAAATATTAAAAATCCAAGTATACTATGAGTAAATCCTCGATGTGTAGAAAAACTTATAAATAAAAATATTAATGATAAAAGAGCAAAGATAACATTATTACTTTGTAAGTATAAATATAAAAAACCTGCAGCTGTAGCAATAAAAAATATTATACGATACAACTCATTTTTTAAAAATAATAATTTTTGATTCAACTTTGATTTAGGATGATCTAAATCAGGTATTAGAGAACCTAAAGTTGAAGCTGTAATAATTATAAGTTGATCGTTTATGGGTTTACCATAGGCTATTGTAAGTCCGGCAGCAACACCTATGGCTATATGAGTTTTTCCTGTCAAATGAATCACCTCGCTGAAAGTTTCTATAAAATTCATAACTTATTACATTATATATCTTTTAGAACATATATTCAATCTAAAAATAAAATAAAGAATTCATAAAAAAAGGATTGATTTCCTTTTTTAAATCTGGGTATCATCATATATGAATATTTATTGATAAAAGAGGTGATAAAATGGCAAATATAAAATATGATATTGTAGAAAAAATAGCTATCCTTTCAGAACGTAGTGAATGGACTAAGGAAATTAATAAGGTTAGTTGGAATAATAGACCCGCTAAATATGATATAAGAGATTGGAACCATGAAGAAGGAAAGATGAGAAAGGGTGTTACATTAACAGATGAAGAATGTGAACAATTAAAAACTGCTTTAAATAATATAGATACAGACTAAATTTAGTCTGTATCTATATTTAAAAATTTTAGAGGAAGTGAGAGAAAGTGAAAACTTTATTAAAAGCAGTTAGTATTATAGATGATTTCCATATAAATTTATTTAATAAACTAGACATAGGAGTAGAGATACAGGATTTTACAGAATCAAATCTAAATATAAAAGAAAAAGATAGTTTAATAAGAAGATATAAAAAACTATTTAAAAACTTTAGAGGAACAAAAGCTTTACATGCTCCTTTTTTAGATTTAAAGCCTGCTAGTCCTGACTTAGCTATAAGAGATATTTCTTTTCATAAATATTTAAACACATTAGATATTTGCTATAAACTAGAAATGGATTTTGTAATATTTCATAGCCAAATAAATCCTTATTTAAACGAACCTTTTATTCGAGATTTAAATAATAGACAAAATAAAGAGTTTTGGGACAAGATACTAGATAAATCAAAATATAATGGAACTATACTTATAGAAAACATATTTGAAGAATCACCAAAGATGTTAAAAGAATATATAGAAACTATAAATAAAGAAAATATAAAGATAAATTTAGATATAGGTCATGCTAAACTTGGTAAGGTAAGTTTAGAGGAGTGGATTAAGGAGTTAAAGGACTATATAGTATATATGCATATTCACTCAAATGATGGGCTATATGATAAACATAATAGCCCAAATAAAGAAGAAATAAAATATCTATATAATCTTTTAGAAAAGTATGATATAAATCCACTGCTATCACTTGAATATAAGACAGATAATTTAGAAAATGAAATATTAAAGTATAGATAATTTTTTCATCTTATAAAGTTTGATGTTTATATATTAAATTTAATTAATAAGAAAAGATAATTAATATTTAAAAAATTGGACTAGGAGGTATATGTTATGAAATTTGGAATTAGGAAACCAAGCTTAAAGAAAAAAATATCAGCAAAAACAAGTATTAAAAGACAAATAATACATAGATCTGGTATTAAGATGCCAAGAGGAAAGGGCTGGATTAGAAATCCTAAAAAATATGCATACAATAAAGTGTACAACAAGACTAGTATTAATCCATTTAGATTGATAAAGAAATTATTCAAATAGTATTAAGGTATTGTAATTGTTATAAATCATATATTTAAATAAAGGTTTTAGGGATATCCCTAAAACCTTTATTTAAATATAGAAGATAATGCCCAAGGATAAAAAAAGTGAAGTAGAAATAAAAATATAGAAAATATAGAAAGTAGTTTATGTAAAGAAAAATGGAACTTGTTTTTAAAGTGAGAATATATTGCACCATGAATTATAGTTAAAAGAATAAATAGATAAAGAATACTGCCAGTATGAGGTTTTATTTCTCCTAGGGCCATATATCCGTGGATTAAAGGCATAAATAAAAGAAATATTCCAAGTTTTTTATGCAACTTTCTAAAAGCTAAAATAAGTACAGATATCTTAAAGGATCTCTCTTTTAGTAATTTATTATAAAAATTTAGAATACAAGGTAAAACAAGTAATAATAAAATGATGACATTTATCCATCCAAAAAATTTATACATAATTGCACCCCCAAGGTCTTTAATATAGGTATATTTTTTATAGGCTACAATTATGTATAAATTAAATAATCTTTTTTTCTTCTAGAAGGCGTTTAAAGCTCATTTTAAACTTATTATCATTTTCATTTGTTCTTTTCTTAAATTTACTATGGTGTTTTCCAGCTCTTCTAAGTTCTTTATGGATATGACGTGTGTTAAGCATACCATCAATATTGTATTGAGTATAAACAATACCGTTTTGATTTATAGGATATGCACCTTTAGCTAAAGATAGTGCTGCTAGACCATAGTCTTGTGTTATAACTATATCTCCTTTATTTATATGATTTACTATATAAAAGTCAGCACTATCATTAGCTATGTCTACCGAAACAATTTTCGCATATGAATCATTAATCTTATGTGCAAAATTTTTAACCACTATTATTTTTAAATCATATTCTTTAGCTATTTCGATAGCTATATCTACAACAGGACATCCATCTGCATCTACAAATATTTTCAATTTTCATTTCTCCTTAAGTTTTAGTCTTAACAATAGTTTACCATAATCTAAAAGCAAAGTTTAATTATAAATTATTATTGCTGTGATATAATTGTTTTGTGCTATATTATATTTATTAAATTAATAAAGGAGGAAGGCTGTATGTTAAAAATTGCCAATGTAACTAAATCATATAATAAAGGAGAAATAAAAGCAGTAAACAATATAAATTTGGACATAAAACCTGGAGAAATATTTGGTTTTTTAGGACCCAATGGGGCGGGGAAAACTACCACTATAAAAATGATAGTAGGATTACTTAAACCAGATAATGGTAGTATTAAAGTTGGGGGAGTAGATGTTTGGAAAGAATCAATAAAAGCTAAATCAATGATTTCTTATGTACCAGATAATCCAGAGATTTATGATAAATTAAAGGGTATTGAATATATAAATTTTATTGCCGATATGTATGAGATTCCAAAAGAAAAAAGAAAGGAAAAAATGAATTATTACTTAGAAATGTTTAATATAAAAGATGCTATAGGAGATATAATTGGAAGCTACTCTCATGGTATGAAACAAAAATTAGTTCTTACATCTGCCCTTATTAGTGAACCGGAGCTATTTATACTAGATGAACCTATGGTAGGTTTAGATCCAAAGTCTTCTTTCAATCTCAAAGAAGTTATGAGAAAAATGTGTGAAGAAGGGAAAACAGTATTTTTTTCAACTCATGTTTTAGAAGTTGCGGAAAAGATCTGTGATAGAATAGCAATAATTAGCAAAGGTGAAATAATAGCTATGGGAACTATGGAGGAGTTAAGATCTCATTCAAAGGAAAAGAAAAGTCTAGAAAATATATTCCTGGAGTTGACTGAGTAATGAAAAAAATACTTTCATTGATAAAAACAGACTTAAACACAACATTTGGACTATCTTCCATAGCATATAGTTTTAAAAATAAAAAAGATAGATGGAAAATAATAATTTTTAGTATTGCAATTTTATCACTTTTACCAACTTATTTTTTAATGGTAAAGGGATTAGTAGGTATGTATGAGATATATAATGAAATAGGTCAAAGGTCTATGTTTCTATTATTAGGATTTTTGACATCACAAGCAATGGTATTTCTCCTTGGGTTGATTTACGTGATGTCTAAATACTATTTTTCAAGTGATTTAGCACAATTAGTACCTCTTCCTATTAAACCATCTTATATATTGGGTTCAAAGTTTATTACATTGATGATTAGTGAGTACTTGACTTCACTTCCTATTATATTACCCTTTATATTTATTTATGGTATAAAAGGTAGTGAGGGGGTTCTTTACTGGATATACTCACTTGTATTAGTGCTAATTGTTCCAGTTCTACCATTGGTTTTATCTTCTGTTTTAATAATGATATTTATGAAATATACAAATATTGGAGGTAAAAAAGATTTAATTAGAATAGTTAGTGCAGTACTTTTTTTAATTCTACTTGTATATGTTCAGCTTAAGATAAATACTGTAACCCAAAAAGCCTTGATGCAGGGAAATGATTTTTTAATAAATTTAGTGAAGGATTCAAATTTATTGGTAAAAAACTTAGGTTTAGCATTTCCACCGTCTATGTGGGGGGCTTTGTCCTTATCAAATTATTTAAATATAAGCGGGTTTATATATCTATTGATATTTATAGGGGCAGGAGTTTTAAGCTTTATAATCATGATATATCTATCTGAAAGAATTTTCTTTGATGGATTAATAGGAAATATTGAAGTTTCTGCTTCCAAAGGTAAATCAGGAAAAAAACTATCTATAGGAGACTCAACAAGGAAAACAAGACCATATCTAGCATTGGCTAAAAAAGAAATAACAATGCTCTTTAAAACTCCAATATATTTATTAAATTCTGTTGGTGGAGTAATTCTTTTACCTATAATACTTGTTATGACTACTATTTCTGGTGGAAATGGAATGGCTCCAGTATTAAGTTTTATAGAAACAAAACCTGAACTTATAACTTTAGCTGGAATTGGATTTATAGTTTCCTTGGGTATGTTAAACAGTGTAGGTTCTACTACATTTTCTAGGGAAGGTAAAAATTTTTGGATACAAAGAACACTTCCTATAAAGGTAAAATACCAAATCATTGGAAGAGTTTTAGCTTCCCTTACAATTCAGATATTAGGATTAATAGCAATACTAGGAAGCCTTATGTTTCTAATAAATTTAAATATACAAACGATTATATTGATAGCTGTATTAGGTCTTCTAGGCAGCATTCCAATGACTCAATTAGGAATGATAATAGATATAATAAGGCCTCTATTAACTTGGACTAATCCCCAGCAAGCTATGAAACAAAATTTAAATGTTTTAATTGGAATGGGCATGGGGACTTTATACCTTGGTAGCATAGGATATATAGCATTTAAATTGCTGGACAGAATAGCTAGCAATTTAATATTTCTAGCAATTGGAGCAGTCTTTACTGTTTCTACTGTAATATTCTATTTTATATTAGAAAAGTTAATCAGAAAGCAGTTTAAAGCTTTAGAATAAATATTTAAAACCTGATAGAAGAGATTAATTGTAAAAAGAAAACAATCCTATTCTTGAAGCAGTACTTATATTTTCTTTGATTTAAAAAGACTGTTTATATAAGAGGTGATACTTATGAAAACTAAAATTAAGATTATAATATTATTGTTTCTAATTACATTTTTGTTTGGGTGTGACCTTTGTGATAATAAAATTATAACTGAAAGTACAAATAATAATATTAAAGCAGTTTTATTTGAAAGAGGCTGTGGAGAAACTACTGCCACAAGCTATCAGGTATCATTATTAAAAAATGGTAAAAGATTTACAGATAATATAACTGGTAATGTCTTTAGGGCTACTGGGATAAAGGATGTTAGCATTGAGTGGGAAGATGAAGGTTTACTAATTATTACTTTTTCAGTATTTGCATCTCCTAAGATATTTTTAGAAGAAGAACAATTAAAGATAAATGGTAGAGTTATGAATATAAACTATAAGAGTGATGTGGAAAAGACGATCGAATAAAAAGCATTAAATTATCAAGATGACCACTAGTAGAATATAGCGAAACTAAAAAGACTGTCATTCTGAGCTTGAGAAGAATCTAAGCTTGGTTCAAGAAATTAGTAAAAACGCCCTTCCATGAAAGGAAAAGCGCCTTTCATAAGTCAGTGCTTATTTTACTAATTTCTTCGATCTATAAGTATCTTTGTTTGTGTATAATAGTAGAAAAAAACGTCTTGTCATTCTGAGGAGCGCAGCGACGAAGAATCTTTATTTTAGGGCTTAAACCCAAGATTCCTCATTTCATTCGGAATGACAACCTTAAGAGACTTAGATGAACATCATTAGTAAAGTGTACATAAATATGTCTTGAATTTTGTGGCTTTTAGTATATAGAAAAACCTTGAAAGGATGATAATTATGTTAAATGGTTTCATAGGGATGGCAGAAATTGTTTTAATATTACTTGTTATTGCATTTATTTACTTATGTTACAGGGTTTTTAAATTCATAAAAAATAGGTAAGTATAATTTCAAGTTAAAAATACATCATTTATATTCATCCTAATATATAGCAAATTTTCAACCATATTCAACTTACAATAATTGAAAATTCATACCAATAAGAGGTAACAAATTGAGTGATTGGAAAATTAAGGCTAGTTCTATTAGAGAATTTATAAGTATAATAAATTAAAATAAAGGAAGATACCTAATGCCTATATATAAAAACAAACTATTTATAATCTTATCATTTATAGTCTTTTGCATATGGCAAAACAACCATATAGTTACCACTAAAATAGATTATAAAAACTCTAAAATACCAAAAGGATTCGATGGATTTACAATAGTTCAAGTTTCAGATCTTCATAATAAAAGATTTGGAAAGGGCCAAAAGCGTTTATTAAATAAAATAAGAAAAGAAAATCCAGATATAATAGTTGTAACAGGTGATTTTATTGATAGAAGAAAATATAATCTAGATATTTCTATGGAGTTTATAGAAGGTGCAATAGAAATTGCTCCAATCTATTATGTATCAGGAAATCATGAAGCATGGTCAAGCAAATATGATAATATTAAAAAGAACTTGATAGATGCCGGTGTAAAGGTTCTTGATGATGAAAAGATAGATATAGTAAGAGAAAAGGGAAAAATAGAAATAATAGGATTAAAAGACCCAGATTTTTTAACTTCTAATTATATTGATGGTACAGATATATCTAATTTAGAAAGGAAACTTAAAAATCTATCAGATGATTCAAATTTTCAAATATTACTTTGTCATAGACCAGAACTTTTTCCTATATATGCTAGAGAAAATGTAGATTTATCTTTTACGGGACATGCTCATGGTGGTCAATTTAGAATACCTTTTTTAGGAGGACTAGTAGCTCCAGACCAAGGCCTTTTCCCTAAGTACACAAGTGGAGCTCATAGAATAGAAAACTCTACTATGATTGTAAATAGGGGTCTTGGAAATAGTATAGTACCTATTAGGGTATTTAATAGACCAGAAATTGTAAAGCTTGTTTTAAGAAGTCAATAAGTTTAAGATTATTTTGGTGTTTAGATTTAATTTAAAGAAGGAGAGTAGATGAATATTTTGAACTTTAAAATACATATAAGAAAATTCATTAGATTCTATGATTAAAGATATAAGCCCTAAGTTTAAAATAATAATTGCAGTAATAACTTGGGGTACTTTAGGATTATTTGTAAGAAACATAAATTTAACTAGTATAGAAATATCATTTTTTAGGGCCTTTATAGGAAGTATGTTCTTAATGTTCATAATTTTTATAAATAGAGAAGGCATAGATAAAAATGCTTTAAAAGAAAATATACTCTATCTATCTATATCAGGACTAGCATTAGGCATAAACTGGTCTGTACTTTTCCAGGCTATGAAATATACAACTATATCAAATGCAACCCTTAGCTACTATTTTGCTCCTGTTTTTATAGTTGTTTTTTCTTCTATTTTACTTAAGGAAAAAATAACTATAAAAAATATTTCCTGTATACTTATTTCTATATTAGGGTTGTTTATGATACTTAAATCAGGGGACAATGAAAACTTAAACAATTATAATCATATAAAAGGAGTAATGTTTGGCTTATTTGGAGCAGTCTTTTATGCAATAGTAGTTGTATCAAATAAATATATCAAGGGCTTATCATCACTACAGATAACCTT
>NZ_JBQDAA010000081.1:0-9389 GCF_052089545.1 Tissierella sp.
GCCAGATTGCTTCTACCGCCATGATATTGGCAATCGTGCTTTGAGAGATTAGATATTTGAAGAAAGTCCCAGTTGGGGCTTTTTTGTTTTGGAGTTGAATCTTGAAAAAAGCATTCAAATTTTTAAATGGTATAATAGCTATGACTTATTATTTATCCCAATGGAAATGTAAAGTGTAACTATAGCATTTTTATTTTATTTAACTCATGAGAATAGTTGTGTTGAATGTTGATCTCCTTAAGTTTTTTAGCTTATGGAGATCATATTTTTTGTTCTTCTAAAAATCTAACCTTGTAATTATAGAAAAGGGTGATAGACTAAATGTGTAATAAAAAAATAATTACAAATGAAAGGAGCTAAAAATGAGATTTGGCATACCGATTCATCTTCTTCCCAAAAATTCGGAAGAAAAGGAAATCAAAATAAATATCGATTACGATGCCTATATTTTGTCCTTAATTAAAACTGGACTTTCAACTGAAAATCCGGCTTTGTTTAAAGAGCTTTTTGGAAAGCCTACACAAAAGAATTACTCAACTAGTGTATTTTTCCCGAATGCTACTTTTACTAAAGACAACATTGTTTTAGATAAGAATGGAGAAATGAAATTATATTTTTCAACTGCTAATACAAATTTAGCAATTAATTTCTATAATTCGTTTGTTTATTTAGATCATTTAGATGCGGAAAAACTACCCTTTGGACACAGTTATCTGGCTGATGTAAAGAAACTTTACACTATAGAACTACCTAAAATCACCAAAGACAGAGTTATTTTTAAAACAATGTCTACAATCGTGATTCGAAATGATGAAGGAAGATTTATCTCGTGTCCTAATGATTCGACTGAAGAAGGACTTGCTGAGTTTAACGATGCTCTACGCAGAAATACCTTCAACAAACTAAGGGATAATGAGTCGCTAGCTTCAACAGTCAAAGGACTGAAATTTAAGCCGATAAAGATGCGAAAAACAGTGCGTAAATCATTTGGCTTGAATATTGAATGTACTAAAGGAATTTTTGAACTAGAAGGTAATCCTACATTATTAAATTTTATTCAAGAGTCTGGCCTAGGCGAAAAGACAGGGACTTTTTCTGGGATGATTAGTTTAGCTTAGAGATAGGCGGTGATAATATGGGTGAAACAAGCACTGTGACTATTGATTTTAGAATAAATAGTTGGCTAGAAAATGCTGGTATAGTTGGTTTAACTAGAATCTTAAAAGCTAATCCAAGGTATCGAGGAAGTTATAAAGAAAAAGAAAATACTTTAGAAGTAGATCCTAAAGTATTCGATAATTTTTCTGACTTGTATTTTAATTTCTTCATCAAAAATTATGGTCAAGCAACCAGATACTGGAGAATTGTCAGTGAAGAAAACTTCCTGAAGTCTCTTAAAGAGAATGGCTTTAAAGACTTTGACAATAAAAAATTAAAAGAACTAACTGATTGGTTTGATAACGTTTTAAAGTACTCAGTTAATTCAGCTAGTTACAAAAAGGTCATTAAATTTATTAATAGTGATTATGATATTAAAGCAGAAGTTAAAGACTGTAATAAAAAAATTCGAACGCTAAATAAAAAGAATTTCTTAACTGAAAGCCCTGAAGAAGCTAAGGAAATATTACAGGAATTAATAAATCAATTGTTAAAAGCAATTGAATACTTTAGTACAGATCAGGCTAGAAAATATTTTCCGGCTAAAACACTGAGCTATACAGTAATTAATAAAGCTTGGAATGGTGTGTCTTTTCTTAATCCTCAAGCTAAAAATCTTGATTTCTATGATGACTATCAAAACTATTTTGTAGCACCAGTTCAGAAATATTTGCAAGAAGATCATTCTAAAGACAAATATATATGTTCAACCTGTGGTCGTCCAATAAAGAGGTTGGAATATTCATACGGTTTTTTGAATGATATGGGTTATGACTTAAACAGAAAAACAAGTAATGCTTGGAACTTCAAAAATGACCTGTATATTTGTCCAGTATGTCAATTCTTGTATTCGTTAGTACCAGCAGGATTTACCTATAATATGGCTAGTCAAGGAATCTTCATTAACGAAAATTCATCGATTAGAAATTTGCAAGGTAAGAATGATGCTACTTTTAACAGCATGATGAGAGATATTAGAAGTAATACTCAAACTAGTCCATATAGAGCTTTTTCAGCCGCTTTTAGGGATGCTGAAGCTAGCGGTCAAAATGCTGCTTTAGCTAATATTCAATTAATTACATACAATAATGATCATTATAATTTTCAAATTATTCCGATCGTTGCATCTAAAGTACTAATAAAAGCTGTTGAAAAGAAATATACAGTAAAACAAACTGGTGAAGTAAAGAGCTATTTGGCTAATTTATATAATGCCGGAATTAGTAACTTTAGAGGTGCAGGGTATTACAGTATTTTGGACAATGTATTGAACTGTTTATTTAACAATACTAACTTGTTTAGCATTATCCAAGAATTGGAATTGTTAAAAGTTGGAAATACAGCAGGCTGCTATTACAATACTTTTCAAATCATGACAGTGATTCGAATGAATGGTTGGTTCCTAAATGAATTACATAAATATAGAAGGAGTGAAAATCCTATGAAAGTGGAAGAGGATAAATTAACAAAAGCCCGTGGTTGCGGCATGCACGTAAGAATGGGGTATGACAATGAAAACAAAGCTAAAACCTTAGCTTACAAGATGCTTGAAGCAATTCGTGCTAATAGTACTGATAGATTTATGGAACTCTTACTTAATGCATATCTGTATTTAGATAAGACAGTACCTAAGATTTTTATTGAAACTCAATCTAATACTGAAGTATTTAAAGAATATGCTTTTGCATTTATTGCAGGTTTAATTGGTAGTAGTAATGCTGAACAAGATAAGTAATTAGTGGAGGATATAAAGATGACACAAGATAAAATGGGCTTAACAGCAACTATTGTTTTTCAAGCTTCAAGTGCTAACTATGGTGAAAGTTTGGGTAATGTAGCATCCCTTAAGAAACTTACTCGTGGAGATGGTCAACAATATTCTTACATTTCACGTCAAGCTATTCGTTATGATATTGTGCAACAACTCGGTGAGAAAGAAACAAATTTGGAAGCCGAAGGTAGTGGCGACAAGAAGGTAATTCAATTTGCTAAAGACGCTTCTATTAAGGACTTCCCTGAAATTGATTTCTTTGGTTATATGAAAACCGAAAAGGGCAATAACTCATCTATTAGATCTGCCAAGGTACGTCTTTCAAATGCTATCAGTCAAGAGCCATATGAAGGCGATACTGATTTCTTAACTAATATGTCATTAGCTCAAAGAATTCGTAAAGCTACAGGCGACAATAAGATTCGTAACAGTATTGCCCAATCCGAAATTCAACAATCATACTATGTGTACACACTAACAGTTGATTTGGATCAAATTGGTGTTGATGACAATGACGGCACCAATTTAAATGCAAATGAAAAGAATCGCCGTGTTGCTAAATTACTAGATACAATTCAATACTTGTATCGTGATATTAGAGGCCGCAGGGAAGATTTAAAGCCATTGTTTGCTATAGGCGGAGTATATGATATCAAGAATCCAATTTTTGAGAATGCCGTCAAAGTAAGAAATTCTAATATTGATATTGAATCAATTCAAAGTATTTTAGATGATCCAAGAGTTAAAGAAAACACTAGTGTCGGCTTTGTAGATGGTGCATTTAACAACAGCCAAGAAATTAAAGATAAATTGGATGCAGTAACAGTAGCTAAGTTTATGACTGATTTAAAGAAAAAGGTTGCTGATTATTATGAAGGTAATTAGAGTTAAATTGCATCAAGAAACTGCTAATTATCGCGTCCCAGCTAGTCATGGGTTTCGTGAGAGTTATCCATTACCTCCCATTTCAACGGTAATTGGTATGGTTCACTACTTGTGTGATTTCCATGAGTATCATCCAATGAAAGTCAGTGTTCAAGGCTCATATGTATCTACTACTAGTGATTTCTTTACACGATATGAATTCAAAAATGGTTTGAAATTTGATCCTGGTAGGCATCAGTTAAATGCTGAAGGATATGGGATTAGTAGAGGAATCGGACATGTTCAATTATTGTATGATGTCAATCTAATATTGCATATTAAACCTGATGATGAGAATGAACTGGAAGATATATACAATGCTCTAAAATATCCACGTGAGTTTCCAAATCTAGGTCGACGAGAAGATTTGGTAAATTTTGAAGAAGTAAAAATCGTTGATGTAGAAAAAAAGGATGAAGACTTAACTGTAAATCATGGTGCGTATATACCAGTTGAAATGTCTGAAAATATCGGTCTTGAAAATGAAGGTATTGGATATAAAGGAACGCATTATTACTTAAATAAGGACTATAAACTGGTAACGATAAAAAAAGGTCAGACACAACGTCGATGGAATAAAGTTGAAGTTATATATGCTTCTGGGTTTACGGTTTATAAGAGTTACGTTGATGAAGATAATAATGTAGTGTTCTTAGTTTAAAATCTGTCGATGTCCAATAAGCAGTTTTTACCAGTAGATCGACAGATGTGATAAAGCCTTATGTAATAGTTTTTCTAGAGATTCCAATATTTAACTTACGAGAATATACGATATTAACCATAAAGATAGAAAGTGTGAAAGGATGAATGAATATTTAGCTAAATCTTTAGACCAATCTGAAGGAAATCATTGTGAGACGATCGTTGAACATACTAATAATTTGTTAAAGCAATATAGTTTATTAAAGCAAGCTTATCCAGATATATTTCAAAATTTTTGGCTTAGTCAAGATCGATTTAACGATATGACAAAACAGGTAGATATTCGTAGTAAAGACGATTGGCGGCTTTTAGAAATTGCTTGTAGCTATCACGACTTAGGGAAAATGAACCTACGCTTTCAGAAAAAGGTAAAAGCAGGGCAGAGCTTTTGTAAAGGTGAAATTCCGCATGCATTGTTAAGTATTACGATGCTTCCAATTGATGAATTACAGAAGCATTATACTAAAGATCAAATCATAGCATTAATTTTTGCAATAAAGTGGCACCATGAACGTAATTTCTCTGAAATATACGAGAAGCATTATGAGGATGAAATAGAAGCTTTAAAGAAAGAGTTTGCTAGTTTTGATTATTCAAAATCAAGTTTTCCAATTCCCCCTCAAGAGCCAGCAAAAGTAGATAGTAAGTATTTAACTGGTAATTTAAGTCATAGATTGTCCCCTAATTATGAGCCTAAAATTTATGATGAATTTGTAATACTAAAAGGTTTGCTTAATCGTATTGATTATGCTGCTTCTGGACATTATGAAATAGAGTCGAAATCACGTGTATGTTTGAGTCAAAATATACTTCAAGAATGGCATAAGAAAAATCCAGTCGCTGATTGGAATGAACTGCAAAAATATACATATGATCATAGAAATGAAAGTATCGTTGTAGTCGGTCAGACCGGACTAGGTAAAACCGAGTCAGCGCTCAGATGGCTTGATAATTCTAAGTCATTCTTTGTATTGCCTCTGAAAAGTGCGATCAATTCTATCTATGATCGAATTTCTGGAATTG
Source organism: Tissierella sp. (assembly GCF_052089545.1). Taxonomy (GTDB): domain Bacteria; phylum Bacillota; class Clostridia; order Tissierellales; family Tissierellaceae; genus Tissierella_A. Next base: position 5,579 of record NZ_JBQDAA010000081.1, read on the forward strand.
TTTTTCAAAATAAAAGTCATGAAAATTTGGCACTTCTTCATTCGGATATGATGGCTAAGGCATTATCAGAAAAATTTGATGATGAAGATAACTTTGAAGAATTCGTAAATGAAGAACGGAGTTGGTCTAAGCAACTATCTGTTGCTACCTTGGATCAAATTTTTAATTTTGTTTATCACTATAAAAATTATGAACCTAAACTTGCTACTCTTGCTTATGCAAAGGTGGTAATTGATGAGATTCAAATGTATTCTCCAGATCTTTTAGGATATTTGATTTACGGGTTAGGTGAAATCCAAAAATTTGGCGGCAAATTCGAGATCATGACAGCAACATTACCTCCATTTTTGATAGATTTGTTGGAAAGCAATGGTTTGGAATTTAAGCAAGCACCACACCCATTCTTAGATCCTAAAGTGAATCATCGGCATAAGGTTAAAGTTTTGCACAAACAAATTAATTCGGATGACATAATTAATTTAGATCGTCATCAAAAGACCCTTGTAGTATGTAATACCGTTAAATCTGCTACGGAACTATATTCTGAACTAAAGCAAAAAGGGGTCTCAGATGTTCATTTAATTCATAGTAGATTTATTCGAAAAGATCGAAATGAAAGAGAAAAAGAGATACTTGAATTTGGACAAAAAGAAAATCATAGTTCTGGAATTTGGATAGGTACACAAGTCGTTGAAGCATCATTAGATATAGACTTTGACATGTTAATTACAGAACTTTCTGAATTGTGTGGCCTTTTTCAGAGAATGGGAAGATGCTATAGAAAGCGTAACTATGAAGGTAAGGAACCAAATGTTTATGTTTTCGATGGTGGAGATAAGCTAACAAGTGGAATTCATGAAAGCAAGCAGGAATATGACGATAAAAGATATCATTCTGTTGTAGATTATCATCTGTTTGAAATATCTAAGAGAGCTTTAGCTCAAGTTGACGGATATTTAACTGAATCAGATAAATTAAAGCTAATTGATGAGAATTACACTACTGACAAGCTATTAGATGAAAATTGTCAGCTTATTGATAAGGTCAACGATTGTATTGATTATTTAAATGATTTGACTTTTTTAGATAACCTCAAGACAAAAGAAGAAGTTGTAAACACTTTTAGAAATATCAACACAATAGATATTATTCCTGAACAAGTATTTCTAGAAAATAAAGATAAACTTGAGGCAGCTGCTAAAGCACTAAATAATTATATAAGAAGAGAAGATTTTCTTGATCAAACGGAGTACAAAAAGCAGCATCAGATCCTTGTAAAAGAAAAGATTAAAGCAAGAGAGGTAATTAATAATTATTTAGTTGGTATACCCCTATATATAATTAATAAGGTCTCAAAACAAGATAGATGGATAAAAGATAAAGCATTAAATGAAGTCGGATATAACATCTTACCAGCAGATTTCAATTATGATTCTATGACTGGCCTATCATATAACGATAATAAGAATAAAAATGCTGAGATTGACGATGATGATAATATCTTCTAGTTTGGAGAATATAAAATGCGAGTTACTGGTAATATGGTTAACTATTTCTTTGTTTGTAAAAGAAAGCTTTGGCTTTTTCAACATCAAATAGGATTTGAACAAACTAGTGAACGTGTTCAATTAGGGAGCCTATTAGATAGAACTAGTTATCAAGGGCATGGTACACATCATGTAATGATTGATAATTTGATCAATATTGACATGGTTGAAAATTGGCAACTGATTCATGAAGTTAAAAGAAGCGATGCAATCGAACCAGCAGCTATTTGGCAGTTGAAATACTATATTTATTATTTAAGGAAGAAAGGAGTAAATATCTCTAAAGGATTACTAGATTATCCTCGTCTTAAGAAATGTGTAAAGGTTGATTATACGGATGAAGATGAGAAGCAGATGGAGAAGTATATCTCAGAAATTGAACAAATTTGTGAACAAGTAACACCACCTAAGCCTCAATTTAAGCCAATTTGTAAATCATGTGCATTTTATGAGTATTGTTTTTCTTAGGTGATTACGATGGAAGATTATTATTTATTTTCTTCAGGAGAATTAGAACGTAAAGATAATACGGTTAGATTAACAAGGTCAGATGGTAAGTATAAAGATTTAAAGATTGAAGTTACCAGAGATATTTATTTGTTTGGCGAGGTTTCTACTAATACTAAGTGCTTAAATTATCTTGCTCAAATGAAAATACCGGTTCATTTTTTTAATTACTATGGTTTTTATACTGGATCATTTTATCCAAAAGAACAGAATGTTTCTGGTACACTTTTAATTCAACAGGTACAGGCTTATACAGATCCTAAAAGAAGATTATATTATGCTAAAAAATTTGTCTTAGGAGCTGCTAAAAATCTATTAAGAAACCTAAAATATTATCAAAGAAGAGGGAGAAATTTAGATGATAGCATAAAAGAAATTACATCATTAATTCGACAAATAGATCAAGTGCATGATGTTGAAGAACTAATGGGGGTCGAAGGTACTATTCATAGGAGATACTATGCATCATGGCAAAGTGTTTTTATTCCCGATGTAGATTTTTCAAAAAGGGTAAGAAGACCGCCTGATAATATGGTAAATACACTTATTTCATTTTTGAATGGATTAATGTATACAACGTGTTTGTCAGAGATTTATGTAACCCAGCTTAATCCGACTATTAGTTATCTACATAGTCCAATGGATAGAAGATTTTCATTATGTCTTGATATATCTGAAATTTTTAAGCCAATGATAGTTGATAGATTAATTTTCTCACTGATAAATAAAAATATGATTAGTGAGGAAGACTTTAATAAGGAATCAAATTATTGTTACTTATCTGAAAAATCCAAACGGATAATCGTTAGTGAATACGACAAATATATGAAACAAAAAGTTAGATATAAAACCTTGCATAGGGATGTTTCCTATAGACATTTAATCCGATTAGAATGCTATAAATTAGTAAGATCGTTGGTTGAAGGAGAAACCTATGAGCCTTATGTTATGGGATGGTAATAGATATGTATGTGATTCTGGTTTACGATATCGTAATGGATAAACAAGGTGCTAAAGTAAGTAGACATGTTTTCAAAATATGTAAAAAGTATTTAACTCATGTTCAAAATTCAGTATTCGAAGGTGAACTAACCAAGTCCCAGCTTGAAAGCTTGAAGAATGAGTTGGATAGATGGATTCGACAGAACGTTGATTCAGTGATTATATTCAAAAATAGAAATAAAGATTGGCTTGATAAAGAATTTATGGGTCAGGATTTAACTGATTTAACGTCGGATATATTCTAAAGAAGAATCTGTCGATGTAAGATACGAAGAAAATCCTGGGAGATCGACAGATTTGCAAAATGCCGGTACAATGATATTTGTGCGATTTGTCTAATGATTTTAGTGATTTTTGGATGCGTTTTTGGTTAGGTCGACAGATAGGGCCGTTGAATCTATTGATACAGTAGGACTGGTAGTTGCAACTGTTTTTATTTAACTTAAGAGAAATGTAAAGTAGACTTAGCAAAAAATTCTAGGGGGAATTAAAATGGTTTTTATTTAACTTAAGAGAAATGTAAAGTGAAGTTGATGGAACTACACCACAGCAGCTCAGAGAGTTTTTATTTAACTTAAGAGAAATGTAAAGGATTATGCGTACGGCAATAACTCATGGCTACAAGTCGTTTTTATTTAACTTAAGAGAAATGTAAAGTTTCAAAAAAAGTTAGAAGAAAAATTTTTCAAAAATTTTTTTTTTTAAATTAAGAGAAATTTAAATTATATCTATATAAATTTTTTTGGTGGTTGGAC
>NZ_JBQDAA010000082.1:0-9358 GCF_052089545.1 Tissierella sp.
ATTTATTACTTTACTACTATATTAAATATTTTCCCGGGAATAAATATTTCTTTTATCACAGTTTTATCTTCCAGAAATCTAAATATATTTTCATCATCTTTAGCTTTTTCTATTACCTCTTCTTTACTTGCATCAACATCTACCTCTATAGTTCCTCTTACTTTTCCATTTACCTGAACTGGAAGTTCAACAACTTTATCTTTTGTTTTTTCTTCATCATATGTTGGCCATTCAGAATTATGAAGATACCCCTCTAATCCTAAATTTTCCCATATTTCCTCTGTTATATGTGGTGCTACTGGATTTAATAAAATTATAAATGTTTTCAAGTCTTTTTTTGTAATTTTTCCATTATCATTGAATTCATTTAAAAGAGTCATTAAAGTTGCTATTCCAGTATTAAATTTTAGGTGTTCAAAGTCTTCAGATACCTTTTTGATAGTTTTGTGGATACTTGATTCTAATTCTTTTGTATGAATATCTCCATCCACCAAAATTTCTTGAACTTTCCAAACTCTTTCTAAAAATCTTCTACAACCTTTTACTCCATTTTCTGACCATGGAACTGATTTTTCAAAGTCTCCTATAAACATTTCATATGCTCTAAGAGTATCCGCACCATAAATATTTACTATATCATCAGGATTAACTACATTTCCTCTAGATTTAGACATTTTTTCATTGTTATTTCCCAAAATCATACCATGGGAAGTTCTTTTTTTATAAGGTTCTTTTTCATTTACTACTCCAACATCATATAAAACCTTATGCCAAAATCTTGAATAAAGTAGATGAAGAGTTGTATGTTCCATTCCTCCATTATACCAGTCTACAGGCATCCAATATTTTAAAGCTTCATCTGAAGCTAGTTCTTCATCATTGTGAGGATCTATATATCTTAAATAATACCAAGAAGAACCAGCCCATTGAGGCATGGTATCAGTTTCTCTTTTAGCATCACCACCACATTTTGGACAAGTAGTATTTACCCAGTCCTTTATCTTTGAAAGAGGAGATTCACCTGTTTCAGTAGGTTCATAATTTTCTAACTCTGGAAGAACTACAGGTAGCTCATCCTCTGGTACAGGAACCCATCCACATTCATCACAATGAACTATTGGAATTGGTTCTCCCCAATACCTCTGTCTTGAAAATACCCAGTCTCTTAATTTAAAGTTAACCTTACTTTCACCAAGATTATTTTCTTCAAGCCATGCTATCATATACTTTTGGGCTTCTTCTACATTCATTCCATTTATAAAATCAGAATTTATTATAACTCCATCATCTATATCGGTAAATGCTTCTTTTTCTATATTTCCTCCCTTTACTACTTCTATAATTGGAAGATTGAATTCTTTTGCAAATTCATAGTCCCTTGTATCATGACCAGGTACTGCCATTATTGCTCCAGTACCATAAGTCATAAGTACATAATCTGAAATCCAAATTGGTATTTCTTTTTTATTTGCAGGATTTATTGCTTTAAGCCCTTTTATTTCAATACCTGTTTTTTCTTTAGATAGTTCCGTTCTTTCAAAATCAGATTTTTTGCTTACTTCTTTCTGATACTCACCTATCTCTTCTAGGTTTTCTATGTCTTCTTTATATTTTTCAATTAATGGATGTTCCGCAGATATAACCATATAAGTAGAACCAAATAAAGTATCAGGCCTAGTAGTAAACACCTTAAGCTTTTCATCCTTATTTGCAATTGGAAAATCTATTTCTGCACCTATGGATTTTCCAATCCAATTTATTTGTTGAGATTTTACTCTTTCTATATAGTCTAAATCTTCTAAGTCATCTATTAATCTATCAGCATACTCAGTTATTTTAAGCATCCACTGATTTTTTACTTTTTGTATGACCTCCGAACCACATCTTTCACAACTTCCTTGAACTACCTCTTCATTTGCAAGTCCTACTTTACATGAAGTACACCAGTTTATAGGCATCTCATTTTTATAAGCTAGGCCTTTTTCAAATAATTTTAAAAATATCCATTGTGTCCACTTATAGTATTCTGGATCAGTTGTATTTATCTCTCTAGACCAATCAAATGAAAATCCTATTGACTTAAGTTGTGCTTTAAACTTTTTTATATTGTTTTTTGTAACTGTGGCAGGGTGAATTTTATGTTTCATAGCAAAGTTTTCTGTTGGAAGTCCAAAGGCATCCCAACCCATTGGAAATAAAACATTATATCCTTCAAGTCTTCTCTTTCTAGATACTATATCTAAAGCAGTATAAGGTCTAGGATGACCTACATGAAGACCTTCTCCTGAAGGATAAGGAAATTCTACTAAAGCATAGAATTTTTCATTATCTGAATCATTTAAGGCTTTAAAAGGTTCTTTTTCATCCCATATTTTTTGCCATTTTTCTTCTAATTTCCTAGGTTCATATTCTATCATTTTTTTCCTCCTATTGTTTGATCATAAAAATATAAAAACCTTCCATCTCTAATAGAGACGAAAGGTTAGTTCCGCGGTACCACTCTTTTTGATATAATCCACTTAAAATATAACGGTATTTATCCGGTTAAGACTTTTAATCTCAACTACTCTAAGACAAGTTCAAATTAAGACAATACTATCTTACACCAAACAATAGCTCTCTTTAAGTGTCTATAACTTTACTACTTCTTTTCATTGTATTTCTAATTTTATAGATATTATATCCAATAAGGTAGATTTAATCAAGCTTTATTTAAAATTCTGCTGAATTAACTGTTCTTGGAAAGGGAATTACATCTCTTATATTTCCCATACCTGTCATATACATGATAAGCCTTTCAAATCCTAGTCCAAAACCTGCATGTTTTGTTCCACCATATTTTCTAAGTTCCAAGTACCACCAATAATCTTCAGGATTCATTCCATTTTCTACTATCTTCTTTTCTAATAAGTCTAATCTTTCTTCCCTTTGACTTCCTCCTATTATTTCACCAACTCCTGGAACTAGTAGATCCATAGCAGCTACAGTCTTTTCATCATTATTTTCCCTCATATAAAATGCTTTTATTGCTTTTGGATAATCTGTCACAAATACTGGTTTTTTATATATCTCTTCTGTTATATATCTTTCATGTTCAGTTTGAAGATCTATACCCCATTCTACTGGATATTTAAATTTCTTTTTAGACTTTTCCAATATCTCTACAGCTTCAGTATAAGTTATTCTTTCAAACTCTGAATTTATTATATTATCTAATCTATCAATAAGACCTGTGTCTATAAATTTATTAAAAAATTCCATTTCTTCCTTAGCTTCTTCTTTGACATATGATATTACATATTTCATCATATCTTCTGCCAAATCCATATTGTCTTTTAGATCTGCAAATGCAATCTCTGGTTCCATCATCCAAAATTCTGCTGCGTGTCTTGAAGTATTAGAATTTTCTGCTCTAAAAGTAGGTCCAAAAGTATAAACATTTTTAAAAGCAAGTGCAAAAGCTTCTGCTTCTAATTGTCCACTAACAGTAAGGTAAGTAGATTTGCTGAAAAAATCTTCCTTATAATCTACATTTCCATCGTCATTGAATGGTATGTTTTTATAATCTAATGTACTTACTTTAAACATTTCCCCAGCACCTTCAGCATCACTTGAAGTTATTACAGGAGAATGGACATATACAAAATCTCTATCTTGAAAAAATTTATGGATGGCATATGAAGCAATGGATCTAACTCTATAAACTGCACTAAAGGTGTTACTTCTTGGTCTTAAATGTGCAATAGTTCTTAAATATTCCATGCTATGTTTTTTCTTCTGTAGTGGATAATCACTTGTTGAAAAACCTTCTATTTCTATATCCCTAGCTTGTATTTCAAAAGCTTGTTTACCTTTTGGTGTGGATTTTAATATTCCTTTTACTTTTATAGAACTACTCAAGTTAAGTTTTTCAATTTCATCAAAATTAGACAACTCATCAGAATATACTATTTGAATACCTTTAAAAAAAGTTCCATCATTTAGCTCAATAAAACCAAACTTTTTCAAAGGTCTTATATTTCTAATCCACCCCTCTAATACAATCTCTTTTTCTAAATATTTTTCTACGTCTTTATAAATTTCTTTAATGTTTCTTTTCATAATTTACCCCCATATATAAATACTAAAGTTTATTATATCATAAAAAGCTCTCATTACATAAGGAATAGTAATTCTTATTTCACTGTATTAAATCGATAGTAAATAGATAATTTTCCATTACAGTTAATTATACCCTTTTCTAATTAAAATTATTTTATTTATAATTATTCAATAGTTTATCTAATCTTTCTTTTATTGTTTTTTCATATCCATTTTTAGTAGGTTTATAGTATATTTTATCATTATATCCTAAAGGTAAATAGTTTTGTTTTACGAAAGAATCTTGATAATCATGAGGATATTTATAACCTTTTCCACTACCCAAATCCTTTGCTCCACTATAGTGGGTATCTTGTAGATGCTCTGGTATTTCTCCTGTTCTTTTATTCCTTATATCTTCTAATGCTTCATCGATTGCTAAATAAGATGCATTAGATTTTGGAGCTGTTGCTACATATATTGCTGCTTGCGCTAGAACAATTCTTCCTTCGGGCATACCAATATTTCTCACCGATTCAAAGCAAGCATTTGCTACTACTAGAGCATTTGGATCAGCATTTCCTACATCTTCAGAGGCAGCTATTATAATTCTTCTAGCTATAAACTTAGGATCTTCCCCTGCATTTATCATTTTTGCTAAATAGTAAAGTGTAGCGTCAGGATCTGTTCCTCTCATACTTTTTATAAAGGCTGAAGTAGTATTGTAATGTTCATCTCCACCCTTATCATATTTAGCAGTTTTAACAAGTATAGAATCTTTTATTGCTTCTAAGTCTATTTTTATTTGACCATTTTTCTCTTTTGGAGTAGATAAAACTCCAATTTCTAAAGAATTTAAGAATATCCTTCCATCCCCTTCAGAAACTCCTATTAAATAATCTATAGCTTCCTTATCTATATCTACATTATAATCTCCAAGACCTCTTTCTTTGTCAGATAAGGCACTATTTAAGAGCTTTAAAAGCTCCTTATTTAAAAGAGGTTTTAAAGTTAAAACCATAGCTCTTGATAAAAGAGCCTTGTTGATTTCAAAATATGGATTTTCGGTAGTAGCACCTATTAAAATTATAATACCTTTTTCTACAAAAGGTAAAAGTGCGTCTTGCTGAGATTTGTTAAAACGATGTATTTCATCTATAAATAGTATAGTTCTCTTATTATATATTTTCAGATACTCTTCAGCATTTTTTATAATTTCTCTAATATCTTTGACACCAGAAGTTACTGCCGATAACTTTTCAAACTTCATATTTGTAGTATTTGCAATTATCATTGCTAAGGTTGTTTTACCTACCCCTGGTGGTCCATAAAGAATCATTGAGCTTATTCTATCTGCTTTAATCGCTCTATTTAAAAATTTATTTTCCCCAAGAATATGAGCTTGTCCTACAAACTCTTCTAGATTTATAGGTCTCAATCTATCTGCTAAAGGTGCATTTTTTTTAAGTTTATCTTCCATTGACAATGTAAATAAATCCATTTTATCCCTACTTTATTAATTCTATTTTATTAAATTTAAGCATGTATTTTATATTTAATCAATTAATCTCCATCTTAAATATACTAATTAAAAGCATCTAAAGCCTTGGTGTGCATTTTTAATTACATACCCAGACAAATTGTACCATAAGGTATGCCTAAAGTCTTATACTCGTTTTATGTCGTTTATTTAGATCCCTTTTGTTTTGAAAATTTATTACTATACTAATTAAAAATAAAAGCAAATATTTGCTTTTATTTTTAATTTTATTAACTATTCATTTAAAATTTTTTTAAGTTAGTCCATAAATGTATTTAAATATTTGAATTGTCTATATACAGATGCAAATCTAACATACGATACCTCATCTATGTCTTTTAATTTATTCATTACCATTTCTCCAATTTCAATAGAGGTTACTTCTTTTTCTAATGAATTAGATAACTTTTTTTCTATATCGTCAACTATCTTTTCTATAGTATTTATAGACACTGGTCTTTTTTCACAAGATTTTATTATTCCATTTAATAACTTATTTCTATTATAACTTTGCCTATTACCATCTTTTTTTACAACTATTATAGGAATTTTTTCAATATTTTCATAAGTAGTAAATCTTTTCCCACAATTTGTACATTCACGTCTTCTTCTAATTGCTTGTCCTTCATCTGTAGGTCTAGAATCAATAACCTTAGATTCTAAAAATTCGCAATAAGGGCATTTCATCTTTTTCACCTCTTTATACATATCTTATATATATTATAAGCTAATAAAAAGCTGTTGTCTAGAAAGACTAGTCTAAATTTGGAAAATCAACAAGAATTATATCTTCTCCAACTTTAACTATTTCATTCCAATTTATGGTTATATCAATAGGTTTAGAAAAAAAACCACCGCCTTTGGTATTATCTGGTAACACTACCGCTTCTACTATTCCTTCTTCTGTATTGATCTCAAAGTCATATATATACCCTAATCTCTCTCCACTTGCAATATTTATAACTTCTTTCATTTTTATATCAGATAATTTTATCATATAATCCACCTCTTGTCTTATTTAAAATAAAAGTTAACATCAGATTTCTTTATCTGATGTTTTCTTTTATTTATACTCTACTATATCTATATTCATATTGTTCTATATCATGACTATTAGATGGATTTTAACTTTAAATATATTTTCTCATTTGCAATAAAGCATTTTTTTCAAGTCTAGATACTTGAGCTTGAGAAATTCCAATTTCATTAGCTACTTCCATTTGAGTTTTACCTTCAAAAAATCTTAGATTTAATATATCTCTTTCTCTTTTATTTATTTTCTTTAGAGCTTCTTTAAGGGTTATATCACTTGCCCATATATTATCTTCCTCTTTTTCATCCTTTACTTGATCCATAATAAAAACTGAATCCCCACTATCATGGAAAATGGGTTCAAATAAAGATATAGGATCTTGAATTGCCTCCAGTGCAAAAACTACATCTTCTTTTGGAAGTTCTAGTTTTTCTGCAATCTCCACTATAGTAGGTTCCTTTGAATTTTTATATACTAGTTCATCTCTAGCTTGCAAAGCTCTATAAGCTATATCTCTTAAAGATCTACTAACTCTTATGGGATTATTATCCCTTAAATATCTTCTAATCTCTCCAATTATCATAGGAACTGCATAAGTTGAAAATCTCACATTGTGACTTAAATCAAAGTTATCTATAGCTTTTATAAGTCCAATACATCCCACTTGAAATAAATCGTCTACAGGCTCTCCTCTTTTTTTAAATCTTTGTATAATACTTAAAACAAGCCTTAAATTTCCTTGTACAAATTCCTCTCTAGCTTCTAGGTCTCCAGCTTTTATTTTAATAAATAGCTTTTGCATTTCATCATTAGTTAAAACAGGAAGTTTAGCAGTATTTACACCACAAATCTCCACTTTAGATATATGCATTATGATCTTCCTTTCATTGTCATTTGCCCCTTTCTAATTAAATTATTGCCTTTAGAGATATTTTTATTCATTTTAAAAGTTAAATTGAATAAAAAGAAAAAAATATTATTGGAAAATCCAATAATATTTTATACTAATTTACTCATTTCTTTTTGTAATCTTTTCATTATCCTTTTTTCAAGTCTAGATATATAGGATTGTGATATACCAAGTAGGTCGGCGACTTCTTTTTGAGTCTTTTCAAATCCACTAGAAAGTCCATATCTAAGCCTAATAATAGTTTTTTCTCTTACAGATAATGTCTCTATAGCTTGATTTAATAAATTTTTATCTACTTCCTCTTCAATATATTTATATATAATGTCTCCTTCTGTCCCGAGTATATCTGACAATAAAAGTTCATTCCCATCCCAATCTATATTTAATGGTTCATCAAAAGATATCTCGTTTTTAATTCTATTTGTTTTTCTCAAATGCATAAGTATTTCATTTTCAATACATTTGGAGGCATACGTTGCAAGCTTTATCTTTTTATCAGGATCATATGTATTAACTGCTTTTATAAGTCCGATTGTTCCTATAGAAATTAAGTCCTCTATATTTATCTTTGTATTGTCAAATTTTCTTGCTATATATACAACTAGTCTCAAATTTCTTTCTATAAGTATACCTTTTATTGATTCATCATTTTTCAAATTGTTTAGATAATATGCTTCCTCTTCTGTATTAAGTGGTTTAGGTAAAACTTCTCCCGAGCCAATATAGTCTATTCTTTTAGTTATTCCTATCCTATTTAAAACCTTAAATAACCAAATTTTAAATTTAAATTTAAATTTTGAAATTTTCATTCTATTCCTCCTAAAAAGTAATTTCATAATGTAATAACCCATTATATTCCATCTCTTCTGAAAGTTCCCCATCATATATCCCAATTATTATATCTTTTTTATAGATTTCCTCCTCAGATGATCGTATTATTACATAGTCTGGTTGAAATCCAAGTATTATCCCTCCTTTATTTCCAATTGATTTAAAAGGTATCGGTATCACTGGAAAATATTTATTTGTTTCATCTATTATATCTTCAAAACTAATAATATTACCTTCAGATAAGCTTAAAACTATCTCTTTAATCTTTGAAGGAATAATCGTTTCTATTTCTTTAAGTTCCACAATAAATACAGGTTTTTTAGAAAAAGGATCTACTAAAGAATTTCCAGTATCTACTAAAGCTGTAATACTTTTAAATTTATCTTTAAAATATATCTCCACTTGGTAAATATATTCTTTTTTCATGTTTTTACTGTGATTGTAGGTAAATATTATTTTTATTAGAATAAAAGCTATTATTGTACCAAGAATAATATATTTGATTTGGAATATTTCTAACAAATATTTTTTTCTAATAAACTAGTAGGTAAATTTACATTCCAACTCAATGCTAGAATAACACCAGCAAAAATAAAAGATATAATATAAAATCCAATCGATTCATAATAAAATGATTTTAAAGTTTTGCTTCTAAAACTTATCTTTACTATAAATAAAGATAAAATAAGTTTCATAAATGGATTAGTCAAAAATAGTAATGAAGGATAAAAGAAAACTAAAGAATATAAAGTTGCAAACACTGTACCCAATATTATATTACTAATATTTGTTTTATTTTTAGTAATAGTTTTAGTACTATAAAGGATCAAGAAATTTATTATAAAATTTTCTAATAAATAATATTCTAATATAATATACAAAACTTCCTCCTTATATTTAAGTACTATTGAATAGCTCGTTGCAGAACTCTACAACTCGCATATTTACTACGTTTATTTACATT
>NZ_JBQDAA010000083.1:0-9266 GCF_052089545.1 Tissierella sp.
AGAAGCCAGGTTTGAAGAAAGCCCGTAAAGCTTCACAATTCTCAAAGCGTTAATATTTACGTTCAAAAATGTTGTTATATCAACGTTTTGGCGACTTCAGTTGGTCACCTATGGTCACAATGCTATAGGGATTCCAATAGATTTAAAGCATTCGCATCTTGCGAGTGCTTTTTTTCTGGCATTATTTCCAGATAATATTTTTCAGTAGTTAAGATTGAATCATGTCCTAATCTTCTGCTAACATAAGATAAAGAAATATTATTACTGAATAAAAAAGAAGCGTGGGTATCTCTTAAACCATGAAATGTGGTTGTAGGGATGCCTATTTTTTTGAGCAATTCTTTTAACATACTTGATTGTTTAAAACTAAACCAGTCAAATAGATAACCTGAATCTTTATTTGGTATTGTTTTTAACAGATCATAAATATCTTTTGGTATAGTTACACTACGTCTAGAATATTTAGTCTTTAATTTAGTGTCGTCAGTAGTCGGACTTATTGACCTTCTTACTTCAACGCAGTAATATTGACCATCATAATGCACATCTTCTGGTTTGATACCTAAAATCTCACCACGTCGTAAACCAGTACTAATTTCAAGTAAAACCATCAGGTTAAACTCTTTGTCTGTATGTTCAAGTAAATAATGTTTTAACTTAGTTAAATCAGACATTGATAAAGCTTTATTGCGCTTAGGTAATTCTTTACCATGAGCTTTGAGCAGGCTAGCAAAGTCATTATAAATATATCCTTTTGCGTATGCATAACGAAGAGCTGTCCTAATCTTCTTTAATAATTCAACTACAGTCTTTTTAGAATGTGTTTCTCCGTATTTATCTAAGATTTTTTGCATTTGGACATCGTCTAATTTTCCTAGTTTTGCAGTAGGAAAGAGGTTATTAATTATTAATCCAGCTTTTACATAATTATTGAATGTAGCTTTTCTAACGTCATTAACTTTGATGGTATTCACATATAAGTAATAAAAATCTTTAAAAAGTGTGTTTTGATGAGCAATAGCTTTACCTTTAGCTTTTTCAAGTTCTAAAGTAGTTCCCCAAACTTTTGCTTCATTTTCTGTTTTAAATGTTTTAGTTAAATAATCACGCTTTCCATTTTGATAAATTGTTACTCTAGCTCTGTAGGAAGAGCCACGTTTTTCAATAGTTGCCATGTATTTAAATCGTCCTTTCAAAAATAAAAGGTCGATCATCTTACTAAATTTAATTTAGCAGATGGTCGACCTTCAATCAAATTTTCTTTAAAGTTGTTTCTTTTTGTTTTATGAAGTCTTCAATGCTTTCGATAGTAAAACGCTCGCTATGATCACTTAGTGGAAATCTCTTAAAATCAGGATTAGCACGAAATACTTTATCAAATGTTTTAGGATCTATACCGATATACTTTGAAGCTTCTTCACGATTTAACAATTTAGCCATAGAATCTCTCCTAAAATTGTTTAAGAAACAAAAATGGAATAAGATATTTTTTAGGGTACTAGTCATTACTTTTGTCGCTATCAGTTTGACTAGTGCTTTTTTTAATTTTCCATATTGCTTCGGCTATCTGGTCATCTTTTATTAGATCAGCTTTTATATCATCGTAATTATCTTCTGTTAAATGTAGCGTAATGATTCTCCTATTTAATTGTTCAAATGAATCTATCAAACCATTTACTATGTTTGCTCCGTTGTAAAAGGCTATAGGACTATACGGAGTAGTGATATATATTGCACGTCCATTAAGATATTTATCATGATACCTTGCGGGTGCCATTTTATCGATTTCCCATGGATCAAGGAGGGTTAACAATTGTCCATATTCATAGTCTTGTGGACGCAAGTCATTAATAACTATAAATTCTTCTCCGTGATATTCTTGAAAATGATCACGTTGAGAACCTAATATACGAAAATTATTAGGATGAAGTTCTTCTAAAATTTCACGAACCATCTTTGTTTTTCCAATGCCTGATTTTCCATAAATCCAATAAGTTGTGCACTTTTGTCCTTTAAAATCCTTAAGAAATTTTTGATGTTTTTTATAAGCTAAAATATCTTCAATATGATCTAAAAGTGTTTTATGCTTTGCCATTTCTAAAACACCGATTTTTTCTTGAAGTTCAGTTTTCGTCAAAAGTTCGTTAGAATAATCATCTATTAAGTCGTCTATATCTTTTTTAGATGGTTTAGCAACTTTTTTTCTAATCTGTTTGATTCTTGTTTCAAAATCAAAGGATGATATAACTTCAGTAGGCTCATAATGGTGTTTATCTTTCGCTTTACTGGTTTCATGAATTAGGTAGCTATATGCATTTCCGATCGTATTTTTCCAAACTTCAATATATTCTTGTTTATCATTGAATATTTTTGCTACACGAGAAATTGTCTTTGCATCCTTAAACTTAAGAACTACGTGAAAATGAGGTCTAATAGTTTTTCCATCTTTGTCAATATCTTTATCATGAAGTATGTATGCCCATTCTTCGACAGAGGATTTTTCTAATATTGTTTTTAAATCTTCTTTTTTAAATGGTAAATGATCAAGATCTTGAGTGTACATGAACTGTCTTGATCTGATTGCCTTCTTCACATTTAATTTTCTCCTTTACACGTTTTACACAATTATTTGTCGGGGCTGATAACAAGCTCTCAGCCCCGAGATAGTAAGGACTTATATATAATTTGCACAGTAAGTTTAAATAAAGTAGCGAGCGCCTTCGCTTACGCGTTATCCCTTGACAGGGCACGCGTGCTACGGTGCTCGCATTTCTTTATTTGGTACCTACGCAGATATAATAGGAACCTTTGCGATCAAATCCAGTGAACGAATATTCAGGGTATGAATTGCCAATACTTTCACGTAGTTTGACCAGTTTATCATCAAGTTTCTTAGCAGCCTCGATATTATTAGGAATCCTTACACAAATATATAATTTGTTGTTTACGAATTCCCCATAAGTTTGCCGCTGACTGGTGTTATAAAGGTTAACGATCGCATTAATCTTTACCTTTCCTGTAGTTTCACTAATTTCTTTCGGAATAATCATCATATGAAAAATATTTCTGGTCAAAAATAGTGAACGCAAATAGAAAAGAAACTTTGAATGACTAAATTGATAGATGAGAATGATAATCAAACCAACCAGAGTGACACTATTCATCATTATCAAATAAATATTTGTATAATGCCAAAAATGATATAGTACAATATCGATTAGCGATAGTGATACACAAATGTTGAAAAGTATTATAGGTAAGTAGACCTTATAAATGTTGGGGTTATAGTTATTATGCATACTCATAAAATACCTTCTTTTACTGTGTATGTCGGAGTTAGCAACGGTAATACCTGAAAAGGATGGGTATTGTCAGTGATCTGAAACAATCCTGTCCCTTTTCCGGTAGGTATTAAGATGCCATCAGGATCAATATCAAAAAGAAACTGTGTCGTCTTTTTATTGATATTTCCCAGTTGCAAGCACACATTTGCCTGTTCTCTTACAGCTATTGGCAAAGCATCGTTGCTGAAGCGCTGACTTATTAACAAAAGATGGACTCTTGTGGCCCTTCCGAGAAGTGAAATTTGAGACAGTAGAGCAAAGAAACTATCTTTGATCTTTTTCGGAAGTCCATCAGTTAATGCAAGAACTTCATCAATGCAAACTGTAAGATGTTTAAATTGATGGTGTGGTTCTTCGTATAGAATCCGTTGACGTTTGTAAATAGTTTTAACTAATTTAGCTAAAATCTCATTACAGCGATTCACGAAATCACTATTTGACATTTCTTGGGTTGGGAAAATTGTTCTGTCATCTAACCCATAAATATGCGCCCAGCGTGCAGGTACGTCACATTTAGGATCAATGATATATAAGTCAGAAATATTCTTTAAATAAAGAATAGTGAGTAAGTAAGTTAGTGCATATGATTTTCCGCTGCCAGAATTGCCTGCTATGAGAATAGAGGTGACTTGATTATAATCGATTGAAACGTCTTGCATTATATCAATATATTTACTAGTATTAGAAACAAGATATGATTGCATATCGGTGATTTGGAGCCTTTTACTTACGCCGGACCAAGGGTAGTAGAAGGCTCTTTTATTTCCAAAATCAGTATCATCTGTTGATACTAGATACATAGTTGATTGTTTTAATAATGATTTATAGGGATATAAAGCTGCATTAGCAATTTTATAGATTTGTTGATATAAATCGTTATCTAGAGGATAGCTTGCAGGCATACGTGGGATGAATAAAAATCCATCATTTTTTACTTCTACCTTGAAGCTGTTCGTATAGCTTGTTTCGCCAGATAGATCCAGTGCCATGTTTAAGCACTGAGTGATATATCTGGAAGTTTCTTCAGGCAACATCATTTAGTGACCTCAACACCTGTAGCTTTAAAGTAAACATTTGATCCAACTTCACAAGCCTCTAGATTCATGAGTGTGACTTGACTTAACATCTCTGGAAGATTAATCTTCTTTGAAAACTTGACTTTAAATGGTTCAGTTCCTTCTGCAACAAACCAAGCTTGATAACCACTTACTTCATTGGTAGGTTTACCGTCAATCCACTTAACTTGTTTGATAAGTTCAGTTGAGAGTGAGAAGCTTCTTACATCACTGGGTACATACAATTTTGCCACTTCGAGTGAGTAGCCAGAGTTCCTTTTGATCTTCATAATAAGATCCTCCTGTAATTTTAATTTTTGAAGATTTATTTATCTTCACCATTTACTATAGAGTGTATGATGATAAAATACACGTACATCTTAATAATCATAACTTTTGACGAGGAGGTTTATTAATATGCCTAAGCCCAAGTATCCAATACCCAATAATAACTTTCCAAGATTCATTGATGAATATCTTCGAGGTCATTCAGATTCACAAAATGATATGGCGCGTAAAATGAATCAAATGATTCCTAAAGAATTTGCGATACCAATTGATACTTCAGAAATGAAGAGCGGTAATTCAAATATTTTTAGTTGGAAAAGGGGAAATCGACCCAAGGAGCCAATAATTAGAGAAGCTTTATGCAAAATTTGTGTAATTGATTATATTGAAAGCCTTTTTCTTATACCTGCTAATGCTACTGAATATTTAATGAAAGTTTACAATTATATTGCTGATTTCATTAAAACATTCGATATTGGTGATAAAAATATTTCACTAAATATGTATAATATTGGTTTTGTAATATCCAGTAATAATAGGTCAAAAAATTACCTAAATTTAGATTATTTAATATCTTTAATAATTCGTACCGAAGAGGATAGAAAAGATATTTTTAATAAAATTACACTAGACAGATTAATAGAAGGAAAGATTGATGAAAGTCATAGTTATGAGATACTAACAAGACCACAACCTCCATACACGTTTTTTGAATATTCTGATACCAATCTTCATATGACGAATGAAAAAAATAATTTATATTTATTTCCACCAAATTTTATGTTCGATTTACTAAGTAAAAGCTTTGAAAATTTAAGACCTGACTTGGAATTTTTGTTGAATGAAGATAGGTGGAAAGTTAACAATTACAATTATAATTATTTTAGAATGTATCTTTTTAATGACACTACAGATGAAAATATATTATGCTTTAATACAGCAATAAAGTTGTTGATTGAATGGATAGAGAAGTTGGATAAATTCTATTTAAATGAATTGGCTAAATTAGGGATAAAAGAGGATGAGACTTTTTATAAAATATCGTCTGAGGTAATGTTAAAAAATAATGACCTATTTGAAAAAAGAAAACAGAATTGGAAAAGGTAAGTTATGGACGTAACAACACAAAAAAGAAATGCTAAGCAGTTTATTGAAGACTGGAAAGATCGTGGAAGAGAAAAACAAGACAGTCAATCATTTTGGCTGTCTTTGTTGCGTGAAGTTTTAGGTGTTGAAAATCCGGAAAACTTCATTAAGTTTGAAGAAAAAGTAAGATTATCACATGATAGTTTTATTGATGGTTACATTGAGCAAACTCATGTAATGATTGAACAAAAGGGAAATGACAAGGATTTAGATAAGGCAATTAAACAATCAGATGGAAGTTTGTTAACACCTCTTCAACAGGCTCAAAGATATTCTGCTGCATTACCATATTCACGCCGACCACGTTGGATTGTTACTTGTAACTTTAGAGAATTCCGTATCTATGATATGGAACATCCTAATTCAGAACCGGTGAAGATTGAATTAAAAGATCTTGAAACTAGCTATTATCAACTTGAATTCTTAGTAGATAAGAGTAATGAACATCTAGAAAAAGAAAAACAGGTTTCCTTAAGTGCGGGTGAATTAGTTGGTCAAATTTATGATGAACTTTTAGATCAATACAAAAATTCAGATAGTGAACATTCTCAAAAGAGTATTAACCAACTTTGTGTACGGACTGTATTTTGTTTGTATGCTGAAGATGCTGGCATTTTCGGTAAAAAGAATATGTTTCATGATTATCTTGAAGAATTTGATGCCAGACATATGCGTAAAGCTTTGATTAACCTTTTCAAAGTGTTGGATACAAAAGTTAAAGATCGTGATCCATATCTTGAAGATGATGAACCTAAATTAGCCCAATTTCCATATGTTAATGGTGGTATGTTTTCAGATGAAGATATTGAGATACCACCATTTACTGATGAATTGAGAGATTTATTACTTAGAAAAGCAAGTGATGAATTTGATTGGTCTGAAATTAGTCCTACTATCTTTGGTGCAGTATTTGAATCAACATTGAACCCAGATACTAGACGTCAAGGAGGGATGCATTATACTTCTATAGAAAATATTCATAAGGTAATTGATCCATTATTCTTAGATGAATTGAAAGACGAATTGAATGAAATAAAGAAAGTCAAGCAACCGGCAAAATTAAAGAAGAAGGCTAGTGCATTTCAAGATAAATTAGCTAATCTAACGTTCTTTGATCCTGCTTGTGGTTCGGGTAATTTCTTAACTGAAACATATTTACAATTGAGGCGCTTGGAAAATGCTGCTATTAAGCTAATTTATCCTAATCCTTCTCTTGATGTTGGACAGGCTCAAGATATTATAAAAGTTTCGATTCAACAATTCTATGGTATTGAAATTAATGACTTTGCTGTATCTGTTGCAAAGACTGCTTTATGGATCGCAGAAAGTCAGATGCTTGAAGAAACTAAGGATATTTTCTACGCTGATTGGGATTTCTTACCTTTAAAGACCTATACAAATATTCATGAAGGTAATGCTTTAAGAATGGATTGGAATGAAGTTATTCCTAGCTATGCGTGTCACTATATTATGGGAAATCCACCATTTATTGGGTATAAACTATTAACAGATTCTCAAAAGCTAGATTTAACAAATTTAATGGGGAAAATACGTGCGATAGATTATGTTTCTGGCTGGTATTATAAAGCGCTTGAATATATTCAGAAAACGAATGTTAAATGTGCTCTAGTAAGTACTAATTCAATTACACAAGGGTCAGCAATTCAAAATATATGGGAACCTTTAATTAATAAATTTAAATTCCAATTAGATTTTGGATATAGAACATTTATATGGACAAGTGAGGCTAAAGAGAAAGCTGCAGTGCATGTTGTGATAATTGGCTTTTCTTATGAAGGAAGATTAGACAAGTATATTTTTGATAATGGCCAAATAAATAAAGTCAAATCGATAAATCCGTATTTAGTCGAAGGGAAACTTACCTTAATTGAAAGACGAGGCAAGCCTATATCATCGGTTCCTAGAATGACAAAGGGAGCGCAATTGATTGATGGTGGTAATTTTATACTTTCTAGATCTGAGAAAAGCAAGCTTGATGCGTCAATAGATTTAAGAAATTACGTATATAAATATTTAAATGCTACTAAATTTTTAAATAATTCAAAACATACTGAAGCAACCTACTGTCTATATCTAAAAAATGCCTCGTCGAATGTGATTAGAACTAATTCAATTATTTATAATAAAGTAAAATTAGTAAAAGCATATAGAGAAAATAGTAAGGCAAAAACTACTCAACAATTAAGTAGTACCCCAAGTCAGTATTTCCAAGCTCAGGTACCAGTAAGTAATAGTATAGTGGTTCCTGTAGTTTCATCTGAAAACAGACGTTATATACCCATGGATTTTATGCCAGTAGGTGTTGTATACACAAACGCCTTATTCTATATTGATTTTGCTACAATCTATCATTTTGGAATATTGGAATCGAATATTCATATGGCGTGGATGCGTACAATTGCGGGTAGATTAAAAAGCGATTATAGATATTCAAATACTTTGGTTTATAATAATTTCCCATGGCCAACGCCAACAGATAAACAGAAAGAAAGGATTGAAAAAACGGCTCAAGCTATTCTAGATGCACGTGCATTATATCCAGATAGCTCTCTAGCTGATCTCTATGATCCACTGACCATGCCAAAAGAATTACTTAAAGCTCATCAAGACAACGATCGGGCAGTTATGGAAGCTTATGGATTACCAGTTAAGGGAACAACCGAAAGTGATGCTGTGTCTTACTTATTTAAATTGTATGAAAAGTTAGTAAAAACAACTAAATAAAACATTCCTTAAATTACGAGAAGGAGAATTTTTATGAAACTAAATCACGAGTTAGAACGAAAAATGATGCTTTATATTGAAAGGTGTGAAAAGTATGATCCTAGTGGAGAAGTTCTTGAAAAACTTCGTTTAGATGGTTATCAGGATATGGAAATAGCATATGCAGCTTTAAAATTGAACGAAGGAAAATTAATAGAATTTTCTCCTAGTATTGATGCACAAGGACATCTTAATACTTTTCAAACTGGTAATTTAACTTATAAGGGTCATAGTATTCTAGATAATATACGAGATGATTCTGTCTGGTCAAAAGCTAAAGAAAAAGTAGGAACAATTTTTTCTAGTGTAAGTTTGAGTATTGTGGCTGGCGTTGCAGAAAGTTATATTAAAAGTAAATTCGGTATTTAAAAAACTCCATCCCAAAGGATGAAGTTAAGTAAGATAATCGACCTAAAATGGTCACAATTGGTCACAGTACTTTCCAGATTAATAAGTTTTGTTCTATTTTCTTCCATAATATATTGAATTAATTAAAAAATGGTATGGATTACATTGGATAAAATTACATTAAATTGGATAATTGTTCCAGTTTTGTTAATCGTAAGTTCTCAAAGCGTTAATCTTCAGATTTACGTTTATACAAAAAGCATCCCAATTAGGGATGCTTTTTTGATGCCAATTTTTATTT
>NZ_JBQDAA010000084.1:0-9261 GCF_052089545.1 Tissierella sp.
ATTATAGTTAAAAAAAGAGGGAGATTATTTTGAAAAAACAAACAAAAAAGCTAATAGCCCCAATTATAGTTACTGTTCTAATAATTTTATATCATATGTTTTACATGGGAATAGGATTGTCTATAAGCCATATGCCTTTAATTATAAAAATGGTATTGTTAGTCGTTCCAATTTGCTTAATAGTATTAAGTGTAAGTATGTTATTTGAAAGAATTGATGAAATAAAGGGAGGAGAAGAAGATGATCTTAGTAAATACTGATTATATAACAGGTAAGGAACTTGAGATGCTTGGGGTTGTAAAGGGAAGTACTATCCAAACAAAAAATGTTGGCCGTGATATTACGCAAACCTTTAAAACCCTTGTAGGTGGAGAACTTAAGTCATATAATGAGATGATGAACAAAGCGAGAGCTCTTGCTACAAAGAGAATGGTTGAAGAAGCTAAAGATTTAGGAGCAGATGCAGTTGTAAATATTAGATATTCATCATCTGCAATTATGCAAGCAGCTGCAGAAGTTATTGTATATGGTACTGCTGTTAAATTTAAATAAAAACATAAAAATTATTTGAAATTATATTTTAAAATCATATAATGGATAATGTGTATTTTATTATAATAGAAAGGGGATTTTTATGTTAAGTAATATAACTAATGAGAATAATCGATGTCTCCAGTGTAAAAATCCTTTTTGTGAAGATGGTTGTCCAGTAGACACGCCTATCAAAGAGGTTATAGGATTATTGAAAGAAAATAAAATAAAGCAGGCAGGAGAGATGCTTTTTGAAAATAATCCATTGTCAGTTATCACTGGGTTAATATGTCCTCATGAGGATTTTTGTGAAGGACATTGCATATTAAATAGAAAAGGAAATCCAATACAGTTTGGATCTATAGAACATTATGTATCTAACTATTATTTAAAAAATTTAAGCTTTGATATTAAAGCAGATCCTAACAAAAAGGTAGGAATAATAGGATCTGGGCCTGCTGGTCTTACTATGGCTATTATATTAGCAAAAAAAGGTTATGATATAACAATATTTGAAGCCCATGAAAAAATTGGCGGAGTGTTAAGACATGGTATACCAGAATTTAGATTACCAAATGATATATTAGATAGATATCATGAACTTTTAATAAATATGGGTGTAAAAATAAGACCAAACACTGTAGTAGGGCCTGTACTTTCTATAGATGATCTGTTTAGAGATGGCTATAAAAGCATATTTGTTGCCACTGGAACATGGAAGCCAAGAAAGTTAAACATCAAAGGCGAAAGCCTAGGAAATGTCTACTATGCTATAGACTATCTTAGAAGTCCTTTAACACACAACTTAGGAGAAAAGGTGTGTATAATTGGCGGAGGCAATGTAGCCTTAGACTCAGCGAGAACTGCCCTAAGAAATGGTGCAAAAGATGTGAAGATCTTTTATAGAAGATCTGAAGAAGAGATGCCGTCAAGTGAAAATGAAATTAAATATGCTAAATTTGATGGAGTAAAGTTTGAATTTAATAAAACACCTAAAGAAATAAAAGATAATTGTGTTTATTTTGCTGATACTGAAAATATATTGAATGAAGATGGAAAACCAGAATTAAAGACAATAGAAGATTCAGGATATTGTTATGAAGCAGACTCTACTATAGTGTCTATAAGTCAGGGTCCAAAAACAAATATTGTAGATTCAGCAAAAGATATTAAACTAAATAGATTAGGACTTGTAATTATTGATAGTACTGGGAAAACAACAAGGGAAGGTGTTTTTGCTTCAGGAGATGTGGTTACAGGAGCAAAGACAGTAGTAGAAGCAGTTGCTGCAGCAAAATTAGCAGCAAAAACTATTGAAGATTATATAGAGGAAAAATATAATTTATAGATTATACTAAATATTTTATAAAACTACAAGAACTTTGGATAAAAACAACTCTTCAAATATTTGAAGAGTTGTTTTTATAGCTATGCACATAATAAACTTATCTGAATAAATTAGTAATATATATAAAAGGAGGTTTTTTTATGCATAAAATAAGAAGGATGTTTCCAGGGGGGAATACA
Organism: Tissierella sp.; assembly: GCF_052089545.1. Taxonomy (GTDB): domain Bacteria; phylum Bacillota; class Clostridia; order Tissierellales; family Tissierellaceae; genus Tissierella_A. Next base: position 2,059 of record NZ_JBQDAA010000084.1, read on the forward strand.
AGTGAAGGTTTTTTTCCACTTCAAACAAATATAATAGGAGAAGATAGAAATTTCCTATATATATTAAAAGGGATGCCAGGTGGCGGAAAATCTTCTTTGATGAAAGAAATAGCAAAAAGAGCACTTAAAAAAGACTATACAGTTGAATATCATCATTGTCCATCTGATCCTACATCAATAGATGCTGTAGTAATTGTAGAACTTAAGATAGTTATAGTAGACGGAACTCCACCACATAGTATGGATCCAACTTATCCTGGTATTACTGAGAAGATAGTAGATTTATCTAAATATATTGATGAAGAAAAGATTAAGATTCATAAAGAAAAAATAGTTAGGGCTAAAAAAAATAATAGTAGATCCTATAAAAGAGCATTTAATTATTTCAAAGCTGCAAAATATATCTATAAAGAAATAGAGATGAATAATAGAAGATTTATAGACTATGAAGAATTAAGAGTTTATGAAGAGGACATTATACAAGAAATATTTCTAAAAAAAGAAGTAGAAGTTTCTAACTCACTTTTTAAAATAAGAAATTTGTTTTCTACAGCTTATACACCTGAAGGATTTTTTGACTATACAGATTCATTACTTGAAAATATAGAAAATAGGTATTTTTTAAATGGAGAAATAGGAGTCGGTAAGTCTGAATTTTTAGAAAGGATTGTAGAAATATGTAAATGGAAAGACTATGACATAGAAATATATTATGATTCTTTTATGCCAGAAAAAATAGAATCAGTATTTATATGGGATATAGATACTATTATAAGTTCAAATACTAAAACAAAAGGATTTAAACATGAAACAATTGATTTTAATAGATTTTTTAATCCAGTGAGTATAAACGAGGCAGACTATGAAATTTTTGGGGAATTAAAAGATAAGGGAATAGAGGGATTGAAGGGAGCTAAGAAAAACCATTTTATCTTAGAAGAATCTTATCAACCTACAATTAACTTTAAAGGTATTGACAAAGAAAGAGAAAAAATTTGGGAAGAAATATTAGAATTTGAACAATTGTAACAAATTTATTTATAGCGTTTTATACAAATTCACCCTAAACTCAGATTAATCTGAGTTTAGGGTGAATATTATTTATTTGGTTTGGTTTTTAAATAAGCTTGAATTTCTTTATAAAACATTTCAATAACTCTATCTATTATAGTAGGGGAAGTAGTTCCTTGAATCTTTTCTTTATTACCTCCACCTTTTACTATGATCTTTTGTGCTATTGAATCGAATAGCTCTTTTAAATTTATATCTAGATTGTGACTTTTACTTATAAGAAACATTCCTTGATTTTTATCTTCTAATTTATATATTTGAATTAAATTTTCTTCTTTATTTAAATATGATGATATAAGATTTAATTCTTTTTTATCTATACCTTCTAGATTTTCTATTATATAGTCTATACCATTAATGTTTTTCTTTTTTTCTAAAAGTCTGTTTCCTTTTAATGAAATTATTTCTTCTTTTAAGTTTTTATTCTTCTTTTGTAAATTTTCTTTATCTTCCTTTAGCTTTAAAAACTTATCTAATACATCGGTTATACCTGATGAAAGAGAAAGAGATATTTTATTTATATATCTATTTTTTAATGAATAGTCCTTTAAGGATCTATTGCCACATATAAAGCTAACTCTAGTATTTCCTTTATAATTTGTAGTGTTAATAATTTTTATAAGACCTATCTCACCTGTACTACTAACATGTGTACCGCTACAGGGAGTAGTGCTTATATTATCGATATTTACTATTCTAATATTATCTTGTTCTTCTTCAGGTACTTTTGAAAGATCTAAATCAGTAATATTACTAGAGTCTAAAAAGCTACTTGTAACATTAAAATTAGATTGTATTATTTTATTTGAGAGAGTTTCTATTTGTAAAATTTCTTCATCATTTATATCTACTATATCTACATCTATAGTTATGTACTTTTCACCCATGTGGAAAGCTATAGTCTTAGCATTGAAAAGCTTTAAAAATGCAGCAGAGAGTATGTGCTGGCCTGTGTGTTGCTGCATTAAATCAAATCTATTATTCCAGTCGATTGATAGGTTTACATCTTTAGAATCTATATCTTCCTCCAATACATGAACTATGTTTAAACCATCTTCGTATACGTCAATCACTTCTTTTTCACAAATAGTGCCTAAATCTTTAGGTTGTCCTCCTGACATATGAGGATAAAAAATAGTCCTATCAAGTTTTATGTGAAAGTTATCATTTTCAAATGATTTATCTATTACTCTAGCATGTGTTTCTTTTAAATAAGGATTATTTATATATAATTTTTTAGTCAATTAAATATCCACCTTTCAAGTTCATTTTTATTTAATACTTTCATGAACTATGATATAATATCTAAAATACATACTTTAGGAGATAACTATGAAAAGACCTTTTATTAGTCTAGTATTGTTTTATATTTTAGGTATATTGGTATTCTATTTTATAAAAATTCCCTTTAATATAGTCATCTTTGCTTTATTATCAACAATATTGTATTTATTTTATAATATAATAAAATCAACTTTAAATCAAAGGGTTTTATTATGTTTTTTCTTCGTTTTTGGACTTACTATAAGCTTATTGAATGGTAATGGGAATTTAGAAAAATTTGTTGGTAGGGAAATTTACGTGGAAGGCATAGTTGAGAATCTAGATAAAAAAACCTCTGAAATAGAAAAGTATATAGTAAAGATAAAAAAGATAGATGGTAAAAAGGTATCAAAAGAAAAAACAATGCTGACTCTTATAGGACAAAAAGATTTAAAACTTGGAAGTACAATTATCTTAAAAGCTATTCCAAAACATCCTATGGAAAATACAAATCCAAAACTTTTTAATTATAGGACATATCTTAAAAGTAATGGTATATATACAACTATGACTATAAATGAATATGATATAGAAAATATTGATACTTCTAATATAGATCTAAAGTATAAGTTAAAAGAAAAAGCTACTTTTAAAATTAAGAACCTATTTAAATCATATTTGAATGAGAAAAACAGCTCACTTTTAAATTCCATTATTTTAGGAGATAGTGACTACTTAAATGAAAAAGATTTAAAACTATATAGGGATATGGGACTTGCTCATATACTTGCTGTTTCTGGACTTCATATAGGTATTATTTCATCTTTTCTTATCTTTGTTATTTCGAGACTCGGTATAAAAAGAAGGACAAATACTGTTATAACGCTGATTTTTATATGGTCCTATGGTTATATAATAGCTTACCCTCCTTCCATAGTGAGAGCTAGTATTTTATTTTCATTTCTTTATTTATCAAAGATTATACATAAGCCTTATGATTCTTTAAATATACTTGGCTTGGCAGCCCTGATACTACTTATTAAAAATCCATATAGTTTGTTTTCTGTAGGTTTTCAACTGTCTTTTATAGCCAGTTTTTCTATAATAGTTTTTACAGAAGGAATTGTTGATTTATTCTATCCGATTCAAGGTAAGCTAATAGATACTATATCTAGCTTAATTGCTGTAAATATAGGTTTAAGCCCCATACAAGCTTATTATTTTAACAGAATAAGTATCTTAGGATTTTTAGCCAATATTATAATAGTTCCTATCTTATCTTTTTCACTTGTACTTGGCGTTCTTATGATAGGACTAGAAGCTGTTTTGCCAAGTTTAAACTTTTTTTTAGGAAAGCTTCTTAATATAAGTTTAAATATACAGTTTTTCATATTGAAACTTTTAGAAAAAATCCCAATAAATATTGTAAAAGTCTTTTCTCCAGAAATGATAACTATTTTTATTATCTTTATATTTATTTTTATAATATTTAATATTATCGATATAAAATCATTTGGTAGATCAGTTGAAAAAGTAATTTTACTATATTTAATATTTTTAATATCAGTAAATGTAATTAATATAAAAGAAAACTTAGAAATCCATTTTATAGATGTAGGTCAGGGAGATAGTATATATATTAAAAAAGGTAAAAAAGATATTTTAATAGATACAGGAGGAAGTATATTTGGAAACGACAATATACCAGAAAGGACAGTACTTCCTTATCTAGAAAAAATAGGTGTTAGAAAACTAGATGCTATATTTATATCACATTTTCATGAAGATCACTGTCAAGGCTTACCACTACTACTAGATGAGTTTAGGGTAGACCATGTCTTTGCGAGTCATATGCCTGATGATCCATATCTTGATTTTGTAAATAATGATAATTTTGTCTTTCTAAAAAAAGGGGATAGTATTGGAATAGATAAAAATACAGAGTTTAAAGTGTTATGGCCCATGGATGATATGAACTATGAGAAAAATATAAACAATAAATCTATGGTAGGAATCTTAGAATATAAAGATATAAAGATTCTTTTCACAGGTGATATTGAAAAAGAAACGGAAGATAAATTAATAGAAACGATTGATAAGGTAGATATACTTAAAATAGCACATCATGGAAGTGATACTTCTTCCACAGAAGAATTTGTAAAAAGAATAAATCCTGAACTAGGTATTATATCAGTAGGTAAAAACAATATTTATAATCATCCAAGTAAGGAAATATTAGATAGGTTTGAAAGTAAAACAGAAATTTATAGAACAGATAAAAATGGACTTGTTAAAATTATAGTAGAAGATACTTATGAGGTAAGACCATACTTAAGAAATGGAAAGAAGAAAGAAGTAACAATAGAAGATTATATATTTAATAATTATAATTATTTTTTATACAATTTATTATTTTTCTTAATTTCTTATGTGCTTATAAGGGTATTTTCTAAGGAGGAATTTATTAATGATTTATAAAGATTTCTTTTCAAAACTAAGAAAAGATGATATTGGCAACTATTATCTATTTTTAGGAGAAGAAGAATATATGATCAAACTTGCTTTAGAAGAACTCAAAAACAAATATGTAGGCAAGGATTTTGAAACTTTAAATTATACAGTAATAGATGGTAAAAATGCAGATTTAGATACACTTATAAATGCTTCTGAAACACTTCCCTTTATGTCAGCTAAAAAGATAGTAGTTTTAAATGATGTGGCAAATTTTTTAGGGGAATTAAATGATAGATCTAAAGAAGAACTTTATAAATATATGTTGAGCTTAGGTGATTTTTTGCTTCTTATATTTATAGACTCTACAGGAAAACTTAGAAAAAATACTAAGTTTTATAAAACGATTAAAAAACACGGTAGGCAAGTAGAATTTACAAAACTTATGGGGGGAGATATGAATAAGTGGGTTCAAACCCTTGCTAAACGAAATAAAAAGACTATATCTATTGGAAATATAAAATATTTTATAGATCAAACGTCTTATAATAGCAGAAACGTAGATTTAACTCTTTATGATTTAGAAAATGAATTTTTTAAAATAATAGATTATGCTAAAGAAGAAATTACAAAAGAAGATATAGATAATATACTTATAAAAACAATAGATACAAATATTTTTGAGTTTTTAGAAGCTTTTTCTAGTAAGTCGGTAGAAAGATCTTTGATGCTGCTTAATCAAATGTGTGTATCAGGTGAACCTATACAAAGAATATTTTTTATGATGATTAGACAGGTTAGACTTATATTAGGTTTTTTAATTTATAAAAATAAGGGATATGATAATAAAAGCATTCAGGAAAAATTGCAAATAAAATCATATGAATTTGGTAAAATACGTAGTAAGGCTGGGATGTTTAAAATAAGTGAGTTAGAAAATATTATGAACAGACTCTTACAAATAGATACCTCTATGAAAACTACTGCTACAGATGATAAATTAATAGTAGAAGCATTTTTAGTTGAAATGGGAAATGGAATATACAAATAAATAGTTGAAAATAAATAAAACTTCGGATATCCGAAGTTTTATTTACATTGCATTATTTAATTTCTTTGTTAAGTGACTTAGTTTTCTAGAAGATGCATTTTTATGCATTAGGTTGTTATGTGTAGCTTGTTTTAACTTTTTATCTATTACTTTTATTAATTCTTTAGCCTCTTCTATATTACCTTCTTCAATTGCGCTTTCAAATTTTGTTACATATGATTTTAATTCTGTTTTTCTAGTTTTATTTAATCCAGTTTTATAGTTAGTAACCTTTATTCTTTTCTTAGCTGATTTTATATTAGCCAATCCGTTCACCTCCAACTTAATCTAACACAAAACATTTTATCATGTAAGAATGGAAATTGCAAGGATAAATAATCCTATAAATGGTTAAAACTATTATAGAGGGTATAAGGAAAACTTAAAGGAGGAAATTATGAATCACATACACACAGACTTAGCTGTTGAAAGTAGAGAAATTTATAAAAAAGAAAATAACATAGAAGTAGAAGGAGTTGCAGTAAAGGTAGAAGAACATGAAAACTATAGCATTACACTAGTTGAAGTGTTAAATGATATGGGGAGTAAAAAAATTGGAAAACCAATAGGGAAATATATAACAATAGATTCATCAAACCTAGATAATGCAGATGAAGATTTAAAAGATGAAATAAGTTTAGTCTTAGGAAAGGTATTTAAAAGTTTAATAAAAAATCATAAAAATGATAAAGTTTTGATTATTGGGCTAGGAAATTGGGATATAAGCTCAGATTCTTTAGGACCGAAAGTTATAGAAAGAATACTTGTTACTAGACAATATTTTGTTAATTTTAAAAAAGAGTCAGATGTATCCATGGCAAACGTAGCAGCTGTTTCTCCTGGTGTTATGGGATCTACAGGTGTAGAAACATTTGACATAGTAAAGGGCATAGTAGAAAAAATAAAACCAGATATAGTTGTGGCAATAGATGCCTTATCCTCTAGAAAAATGGATAGAATAAGCACTACTATACAACTATCAGACATTGGCATAAATCCTGGAAGCGGAATTGGCAATAAGAGGAAGGGCTTAAACCAAGAAACTTTAGGAGTACCAGTCTTTGCATTGGGTATACCTACAGTTGTAAATGCAGCTACTATGGTAAATGATACAATGGATCTTATAATAGATTCAATGAAAGAAACTGAAGGAGTAGGAAAAGAATTTTATGGTCTTCTAGATTCTCTTTCTAAAGAAGATAAATATTCTTTAATAAATGAAGTTTTAAGCCCTTTTATGGGAAATGTAATAGTCACTCCTAAAGATATAGATGTAATAATAAAGGACCTTTCTGTAATAATAGCAAACGGCTTAAATATAGCAATTC
>NZ_JBQDAA010000085.1:0-9238 GCF_052089545.1 Tissierella sp.
TTTAATTATACACTATTATTAGTTTACGACAACTATCCTACCACATAGGGTTATCCATTTACTCCACAACTGTCTATAATACATTCAATACTTGAAGTTGCAACAGTTCCAGTATTTGTTGGAGTTGGGGGTGGGGTTACAACTGGCAAGCGATCTATAAATATAGCTCTTCAAGCTGAACTTATGGGTGCTTATGGCGTAGTTGTAAATGCACCAACTAAACCAGAGGTTATAAAAGAGATGTACGATACTATAGATATACCAATTATAGCAACTGTTGGGTCCCTATACGATAATTATCAGGCTAAAGTAGAAGCTGGGGCAAGAATTCTTAATATATCAGGCGGAACTAATACTACAACTCTTGTCAAGGAAATAAGGAAAGAATATGGAAAAGAGTTTCCTATTATAGCAACTGGAGGCCCAACTGAAGCCTCTATACTGCAAACTATAGAGGCTGGGGCAAATGCTATAACTTATACTCCACCAAGTACTGCAGAAATCTTCTCAGAAGTTATGAAAAGCTACAGAATAGAAAAACGAGATAGTTAAACTATCTCGTTTTAATCTTCAAATTCATCAAAATTCACTCTGTGATGAAGTACATCACAAAGACTTCTACTTTCTAGCAAAATATGTATAATGTAAAGATAAAAAACAATTGAGCCCATTACATGAAAAGAGGTTTATAACTTATTAATAAGTTATAAACCTCTTAATAAGACTAATTTCATATCATAAAATCAAACTAAACATAAACCATCTTGCCATCAGAAATCTCTACTGTTCTATCACAAGTTCTTGCAATATCATGGTCATGAGTTACAATTAAAATTGTAACCCCTTGTTTATTTATTTCTCTAAATACATTTAATATTATTTCTTGAGTTTTCTCATCTAAAGATCCTGTTGGTTCATCTGCCAATATAAGTTCTGGATTACATGCTAGTGCCCTAGCAATTGCAACCCTTTGTGCTTCTCCACCCGATAAAGCTGTAGGATATTCATTTTCTTTACCTATTAAATCCATACTCTCAAAGAGAGTATAAACTCTATTTTTAATCTCATTATTTGTTTTTTTCTGATATCTCATAGGTAAAGCAATATTATCATAAACCTTGAAATCATTTATTAAGGCAAAGTTTTGTACGACAAATCCAATGTTATTTCTTCTAAACCTTTCCATTTGTTTTCTATCTGATGTATTAATTTGTTTACCATTAAAATAATATTCTCCACTGTCCGGTTTATCTATACCCCCAATTAAGTTTAGCAATGTAGATTTGCCAGACCCACTCTTTCCTACAATAGCTACCATTTCACCTGGATCAATCGATAGTGATATATCTTTTAACACATGAAGCTTATTATTGCCATTTCCATATGACTTATTAATTTTAAGCAATTTTATAGTGTTTTTCATTACTCTTCTCCCCTTATCAATTGACTTGTTTCTTTTTTTAGTAAAACATATGTGGGCACTATCATAGAAGTTATGAATATGGTAAATCCTACAAATATTAATAGTAATTGATAGTTTCCAAATCCTATAATAAAAGAACTTATTATAAGTGAGCAAAAGACTGCTATAGCTATAACTGTAATTAACTCTATTGATATTTGTAAAAGTATATTATAAATACTAGCTCCACATAGTAATTGAACCCCAAAACGATAGTAATCTTTCTGTATTCTACTAAGCATGCTCATAGTAATACTTATGACTGTAAATACTACTAAGATAATAGTTATCATCCTAATTTTACTAAGAACATCATCTGAAAGCTTTACAAGCTTTTTAGTCTCATTTGTATTATCACTATAAACTTCAAATTTAAATGTCCCATATTTATTAGAAGTCTGCTCAACTAGTTCTGCAACATTCATTTTTTTATCTAGTGTTAATATTTGTCCATTAGCTTGTTGTGATAGTGCAAAAGAAGTTAAATACTCAAATTTATTATAGTTTAGTTCTGTAAATGCTGGCATACAAATATATCTATCTAAACTTATCACATCATTATTTCTTACTATATTAGTATCCTTAGGGAAAAAACCTATAACATGTAATTTAAACTTTTCAGATATATATTCAGCTTTTATTGTATCACCAATCTTAAAGTAATCCTTATATTCATATCCTAGTATTATATTATGATATAGATTGTCATTTAAAATATAATCCTCTTCAGAAAAATAATTTCCAGAATCCATCTCAATACTAAATACATCTTTAAGATTTTTTGATATTTGTGTACTTTTTACAAAACTATACTTAATTTCATTTTCTTCACGTATTGGCTCCGCATAGCCTTCTTCATATTGATAAAAAAATTTCTTTGGGATATTTTTATTTATTATATCAATAGGTTGTAAAATAGTATTAATAAAGTCTATATTATCATTGTTTCTTAATTCTTCTACAAAGCTCTTTAATTTATAATATTCCTTTTCTGATTTTAAGTATTTACTGAAACTACCATCTTCATCTGCTACATCATGTAAAGAATAGTGTATTTGATTATAATAATCATTTATCTTTCTTAAGCTATTATGCCCTTGTTTAAAATTACTATAGCCTATGGATATTAATACTAGACAAATTATACATTGAATAATGATGATAAAAAAGGATCTTTTGTTTCTATTTAAACCAAATCTGGCTTCCTCTATATAAGGAGATTTATTTGAATTGTTTTCATCAATCATTTTATCACCTCTGCAATGGACAGACTACTTACTTTATTCAACCTGACTACTATTGATAAAAAACTAAGTGTTAAATTAAATAATAAAGTATACAATATTGTAAGATTGTCTTTAATTTCAATACTTAATATAAGAGATAGTACCAATCCCAAAAACATTCCAATTATGGAGTATAAAATAAATCTTGTATAAAAATAATGTTTGATATTTCTATCGGTCCAGCCTACAAGTTTCATTATACCTATTCCTTTTATATGATGCTCAATCCAAGCTATTGATATAGTATAATTACATAATAAAAAACATATAAGTAATAATGTAAAAACTATACTTATATTTATATTTGTTTTAAGTAATCTATCTGCGCCAATAGGATTTATATCTAATATTTCAATTGCACTATTATTATCCTCAAATAGTTTTTCTATTTGTTTTATATTCTTTTGTGACCTAAATCCCATGTTTTTTGAATAATTATCCAATATATGTATTCTATTTTCATAGTTTTTACTAAGTGAGTCCATATTTATAACCTTCATATTATCTAAAATAGTATCTGTTTTATATCCCATTACACCTATAATTTCAAATTCTTTATCATCAATATGTACATATTCTTTTCCATTTTTATCATATATATCTTTTAAAGAATTTTTACCGATTACAGCTAGATTTTGCTTTTTAAAAAAGTCACTTTCTTTTAAGAAACGTCCCTTTAGCATGGGAGGTGAATCATATTTACCTTTGATATATATTTGTCTTAGCCCCGATTCATAGTCATCATAAATAAGTGATAAATCTGTCTGATTGCTACTTTTTAATAGCTCTATAGTTTTATCGAGTACTTTTTCATTATCTTTAAATTTAAACTGAATTGCATCATCGCCATAGTAACCCCTACTAATTCGATTTATCATTAGATTTTCGTCCAATTCAGAATACATAACTATTATAGTAAAGCATATTAACATACTTATAATTATAAGCAACATAGAAATAGTATTTACTTTTATTCTCATATGTTCTACTCCCTTAATAATAGTCCCTATACTCATGAGTATAGGGGCTATTATCTATAATTTGTTTTTAATCTATCCCATAAAAGGCTCTAGCTCTTCCAGGTACTGCATAATCCCTCATGTATGCCCACTTTGATCGTAAAGTAAACCCTCCACTTCTAGTTACCCTATCAGTGTCTGTCTTACTCTTGAAAAGTTCTACATAAGCTCTAAGATAATGATTACCATTATATCCTACACTAGATGCAACAGCCCGCTTTTGAAATCTTCTATATTCATTAAATTTACCTGGATACATTATTTTAGATTTTTCCTCACCCCATCCCCTGAACTTATTCTTAAGATTGGGAAGGCTATAAACACTAAAGTCACTCTCTTCTCTCTCAATCTCAATCTCTGTCCTTTTATACTCCTCGTCAACTGAATCTGCTAAACTTATTGATGAAATTAATAAAATCCCACATAATAATGTTAAATACATACATTTCTTCTTCATACAATCTTCTCCTTTTATATTATATTTTTATACTTTAGTAATCCTTAGGTCTATACCTAAGTTGTTCTTTCTCCCTATAAAGAACTGCAAAACAATAACATTAGGGAATGTATTTGTTTTACTACTAATATATATAAACTTTATTAACATAAAATCTGAAATGATAATAAACAAGTATCGTAAATACGTTTTAATATCATGAACTCTCAACTTCTTCTAACTGGAATTAATATACCTAAGTAAATTATAGCTGATACGGATTGTCCTACAATTATTCCGATTAAAAATACAATCATAGCAATTAAAATACTTGCAAAGCACAATCTTTAAAAAATTTAATTATCATTTTAATTTTTATCACCTTCTGTTATAATAACTGTATCAGAAATAACTATATTTTTGTTAAAATTTGGACTAAGAGGTCATTCTTTGGACCGAACGGTTCTTTTAGGGTATAGATTTATCTTGCAAAGATTTTCTCTGAGGTCATGAAAACTACAGAATAGAAAAACGAGATAGTTAAACTATCTCGTTTTTTAATCTTCAAAGTCATCAAAATCTTCTCTGTGATGAAGCCCTATAAGGTGATCTACTGGTATTGTAAATATGATTCCAGTTCCAGGTTTTTTAAGATCTCCAGCCTCTGTCATAGCCTTTACAATAGCTTTTAACTTTTCTCGTTCTGAAAGTATAAATATTATTTCTTTTGATGCTTCAATATTCACCTTAAGGAATTTCTTTACTTCTGAATCTCCCGTCCCTCTTCCGTAAAAAATTGTAGCCCCACTAGCTCCGCTCTTTTTAGCTGCTTTTATAACCTTTTCAGCTTTTCCTCTTTCTACTATCGCAACTATACATTTAATATCTAACATCATTTCCGTTGCATAAAATCTATAATTATCTATAAAAACTTTATAAAAACTCATAAATTTTAACTGTGATTACCGTTACCAAATAATCTTCCCTCTTCACCGTATCCGATTTTGCCTTAAACTACTTTCGTTTGATATAACACTCCAAGGGCTTAAATTCCCATACAACGCATGGTACATATACAAGTTTTCTTTTTTTGTGAAGTATCTTGTATTTACTATATTCGCTTGGTTTTCGCTTATATTTTCGACTTCCTTGGACACCCACTAGGTTCTACCCTTTCGTCACTACTTTCGCAGTTTTCGGCTCATTCACTCCTTGGTAAGTATAAACTTAGACATATTATAGATTAGTAATCATCTAAGTCTTTAACTTAATCATATGTTTCACCTCCTTAAGCTAATTATACCACTTTAGGAAGTGTTTAAACATATGTTTGTAATAAGAGTTATATTCTTTTGAAATAAGTTTAAAGATTACAATATTGTTTTTTATAAGTTTTTATAAAGTTTTCAAGGTTCATCTGGTACAATTATAGATTTTATGCTCATTCATATATATCCGCTAAATATATACAGTTCTCTTATGAACTTCTTATGCTTTCACATAAGCGTAGACTATATCATACGCCTTACAGGCGCTCCTCCGCTTCCACTATCAATAGCTTATAGTGTACTCCCTTTTGGGATAGTCGTTGAACGTTCTTCATTTTAAAGAAGCTTCGCTGCTGATTGTCGATTTCTTTGAGGACTTAGGATTTAACCTTATCCTATCTATCTAATTTTTTCTGCTTTCGCGACCTTCACGCTTATACTTTAGTATTACGTTGTAGTTTAGATAGCTTTACGAGTTTCCAGCAATTCAAAGGATTTTCGGATAGCTTTAATCTATCACTCCATGCTCTTTATGAACATGGGAGGCTGTCAACATTTTATAAGTCTATATATTTATATAGATTTACTGTAACTGTTAGTTACCTCCTATAAAGTAGTTAATATACCAAGTATTAAAACTGACACCATAGCCCCTACAGATGTAAGGCCTATAACTCCAAAACCTGAAAGTAAGGGGTCTACCCCTTCTATAACGCTAGCTATACCTATGGCTAGAGCCATATTTATTGGTATATTTACAGGTCCGGTGGTAGCACTTGCCGAATCCATTGCAATGGCCACATACATCTTTGGTGTCAAAAATATCAAGACTAAGACTATAGCCAGAAGTGGAACTATTATTTTTATATAAGAAATATTGTTTATAATCTTAAATAAACCAATCCCCATTCCTAGGCCAAAACCTGCTGCAACACCATGAATTAAAACTGTTTGGTTTATTGCTCCTGCTGATACCTCTTCTACTTCTAGTGCCAAAGCTTTAAGGGCAGGTTCAACTAGTGTTCCAAAGTATCCTATTATAAATCCTACCAATACTATAAGAAACTTCTTATCTAGTAGATGGATATTTCTACCAACTGAATCTCCAAGTGGTATAAGACTCATTGTAGTTCCCTTTAAAAACAGATGCAGTCCAATAATGGCAAAAACTATTCCTATACCAAATCTCCCCATATTATCTATAGGCTTTTTTAATATAAAAACTTGAAACACTACCATTATAATAGTAAGAGGCAGTATTCCTTTCATTGTATCCCATAAAGGAGCCAACATTTCAAGTATCTTCATAAGCTTCTCTCCTATTCTTCTGTACTTATCATAATATATTATAGTATATCATAAGGCCTTTTTTTATCTAGTGAAAAGAGAGTTTATAACTTATGTCACGCTTACTACTTCTCGTTCTCTTTATAATAAAATACTGCAAGTTCCATTTCTTTATTGAAGTTAAATGTATATGCAAAGTCTTTATTTTCATATTTAGTGTTAACTACAGTAATAGCAAAATCTTCTTCTGAATAGCTATCTTTTTCTCCTCCTACACTTATCTCTCCAAATTCATCAAATTTTCCACCTTTATTTATCTCTTCATAAATTTTTTCTAGTCTTTCTTCGCTAAGATCCTCTTTTAATGATGATGTACTCATTTCTAATAGAGCTTGTGAATTTTCATTGTTTATTAATTCTACTACTTCTTTAGCTTTATTTTTAACTTCTTTTGTTTTGAAATCATAGGAAAGTTCTGAACGTGTACATCCTATTAGAAAAGTAAAAGATAGCAAAAGGCATACAAGAATTTTAAATTTGAATTTTTCCATATTTTCCTCCTTTAAATAAGTTTGAACTTTAACTAATATATTTACTATAACATACCCACTATTAAAACATTATAAAGCTTAGTATATATGCTTGCTATCCAAGAAAAACCTTTATAACATCCTAAATAAAATTATCTTTTCCTACTTATTTTATTTTCTATAGTAAAATAACTTTATAGATTATCAATAATCTATAAAGTTATTTTTTTGATCGTTTTAAATTTTAATATTGTTTTTCATATATTCTTATTTAGTTTTCTCATCTAACTTTTTTCTCTTTCTTTAATATATACCAAAATACAGCTATTAAGAATATTACATATATTAGAGATTTATTATCTTCATTAAGTAAAATATAATCTAGTAAATAATTTATAGAAAAATATGCTATATTAAAAAAATATACATATTTGGTAAATTGTAATAGATTATAGTCTCCTTGCAATATCTTAAATAACAAGAACAGACCAACAATTGAACTTGCGTAATACACCAAATTTATAGCAGTACCCAACCATGCAATGTCTAAATATGTTGTCAGATACCAAGTTGAGAGCACCACCAATATGATAGAAAAATATACTTTTAAACTCTTTGAAATATTGTTTGAATTTACCATTTATAGTCTCCTCCTTAATCAACAAACATTATTATTGTTTCATATTATCTAATAGCATTATTCTAAACTAAATAAATTATTCATTTTTATCGTTATTTATACTTGGCAGCCTGTAGTTTAAATAATTTATTGTACGCACCATTAAGTTCTACTAATTCTCTATGATTTCCTTGTTCTTTTATTGTCCCATTTTCTATAAAATAAATTTTATCAACATTTGTAATGTTAGAAAGTTTATGCGAAATAAAAACTATAGTTTCTTTAGAATATTTATTTAATATAGAGTCAAAAAATTCTTTCTCTGAGTATGAGTCTAAAGCACTAGATGGCTCATCTAATATAAGGAATTTATGATTTAGATATAACACTCTAGATAAAGCTATCTTTTGTAATTCACCACCTGAAAAATTAGTACCATCGGAATCTAATTCATAACTAATTTTAGTTCTTAATTTATTATGCAATTTCTCTATTTTATTATATATACCAAGATTTTTAAGTAAAATACACATATTTTCTATATCTATTTCCTTTTTCTCATCTTCACTATCCATTATTATATTTTCTAATATAGATAATGCATATATTTTAAAATCTTGTGGTAATGATCCTATTACCTCATTCAATTTTTCTCTTTTATAACAGCTAATGGGCTTTTTATTTAATAATACTTCTCCTTTTTTGGGTTCATAAAAAACAAAAGCAGAAATTGTATTGGGTGATTCTTCTGCAATTTTTTTTGCAAATTTACCTATCTTTTTAATTTGATTAAATATAATATGTTCCATATTATATTTCATGTTATATTGTATTCCCTCCTTTTAAATCTGTTTTATAAATATTTAATGCAACTATCATTAAAGAGCTACTAATAACAAATAAATAATTAATACTAGTTATTAAATTTATCTTTGTAAGATAATAGATTATCAAAGTTATAAATAAAATAGCACTTAAATTTATATTTTTTTAAAATTACAAATATTTATAACTTCGTCATTAATAATCCTATTCTGATTTACTTGCGGTTTAATCATATAAATCTTTATTGTAGAGTAAATGATAAAAATGATTCCAATGACTTCCTTATAATTTTGTTTTAAATTAATTTGCAATAATATTATTAACATGAAATTTAAAATTGTAAGACTTAAGCATCCTAAATAAGTACTACTATGATAACCACCTACATTTTTCCTAAGTAAAATTAATACACTTAAATAAATTATAGCTGATATAGGTTGTCCTGAAATTATTCCACTTAGAAGTACAACCATAGCCGTTAAAATACTTGTTCCTAATATTTTAAG
>NZ_JBQDAA010000086.1:0-9059 GCF_052089545.1 Tissierella sp.
TAAATAATTAATTAATTTAAAATTAATGCGTCAACTATATTGACATCTACCGAATCCAACTTGTTACAAATCCGAATACTGCTATTCCGCCAATAGCAATTGCTTGTGTAAGCAGACTAAGATAAGAAGTCCAGTCCGCTGTTCCCATAATATGTGCCTTTGCTGAAATAAAACCTAACTGTTGTGCTAAGCTAGGATTTTTTAGAACAAACATAAAAAATCCTCCAACAAATGGTACCAATGTAAGTGCAAGCATTGTTATTAAAGGTACTTTAGATTTAAACAACTTTTTTAGTTCTATTGAAACACAAGTTATTATTTTATTCACTTTGGATCTCCCCCAATTTTTTTAATAGTTCTTAAGAAATACATTTCTAAATCTTCCTTTTCAACTTTTAATAGTGTTGGAGGATGACCTGCATTTACAAGCAAGGTAGCAATGTTTTCAGGTCTCCTTACAGCATCTTCATTTTGTATTTGCAAAGGAAAAGATTCCTCAGTCAAACTTCTATCTTGAAGATATGTTTTATATCCAGCTTTAGAAAGGATTGATTTCATTGCAATTCTATTTTTTCCGTCTAATATCAATGATTTCTTTAACTGGCTTTCAAGTTTTTCTTCATTTATCTCCTTTATTAGTTTTCCATCATGTATTATTCCTATATTAGTAGCAATCTTTGAAATCTCATCCAATTTATGACTAGATATAAGTACTGTTACGCCAGAGTTTTTTGCCAAATCCGTAAGCAGCTGACGGACTTCAACAATACCAGCAGGATCTAATCCATTTGTAGGCTCATCAAGTAATAAGATTTTAGGTTTATGAATTATTGCTTTAGCTATGCCAAGTCGTTGTGAATTCCCTAAAGAGAGATGTTTGCATTTCTTTGATGCATAGTCTTCTAACTTTAGCTTCTTAATAATCCAATTTACACTACTTTTATCTTTTATCCCTCTTAACCTACTAACAATTTCTAAATTTTCTCTTACTGTCAACTCAGGATATGAATGGGGTGTTTCCACAATATACCCTACATTACTCCAAGTCTCTATATTGCCTGCACTTACCTTTTCACCTTGAAGATAACACTGACCTGATGTTGGTTTTATCATTCCTAGCAACATTCTTATAGTAGTAGTTTTACCTGCACCATTTAGACCTAAAAATCCAAATATTTCTCCCTGCTTAACAGATAAATTCACATTGTCAACAGCATGGGTTTCCCCATAAGTCTTTGTTAAGTTTGTAGTTCTAATAATTTCGGCCATTATTTTAATCCTCCTTAATTATCTGCTGAGCAAGACCTTTTATTAATAATTTTAATACTTCATCAAAATGCTTTTCTCCAACTTCTTCAATGTGTATCATTGTCATGAAAATTGCTCTTAATGAAGCTGAGATAATGTCTATATCTATACCATCTTTAATTTTAATATAAGAAAAAACATTCTTTGTTAATATGTCATCTAATGAATGGTGCTCAATAATAAGTTCTTTAGGTAATTTCCTGATAAGAAATTCAAATTCTTGATTTTGAATTATGCTCATGATAAAAGATTGCCTAACATCTTGATATAATTGATAAATCAATTCTGTAAATTTATCTATTCCTATATTTTCCTCTACTCTTAACTTATTAGATAATTTATCAATAATAGATTTTTGATATTCCTCTAATACCTTGAAAAATAAAATTTCTTTCCCTGGATAAAAATTATAGAAAGACCCTTTTGATATACCTGCCATTTGTACAATTTGATCAACTGTAGTCTTCCTTACACCATAGTTTAAAAGACACTCTTGTGCTACATCATTTAGTTTTTTTCTTATTTGTTCTCTTTCCCTATCACTAAATGGAGTTGCCATAATCCACCTCCTTATCCTATGACTATATTTGGTTTTATAGTCATAGCTTAGCATTATAATAAAAATTTGTCAATATATTTAATACGGACTATCAAATTATCAATATATTAACTTGTTTCTATAATCATATAAATTATTAACTTACAAAATAAAAAAGAGCTTCTAGTCAGTAGGCTTCTACCAATAAACCAGTGGGCTTCAATCAGTGTTTGTCAAGCAAGCGAGTTACATTTATATTTTAATTTCTATTCCATATTTTGAATGAAATATTATATTAACAGCGTTTATAACTATTTTCTTTATACTATAAGTCCATAATGATGTATAAAAGTCTTTAAATAGTCTGTTAGTTTTTAAATTTACATATAGTGTGGATTTATTTTTTACATGCTTTATAATAATATCGCAAAACTTCTTAACTACTTCTTCTCCTGCTGATCATTATAGAATTAGCAAACTCCTTATCTTCAACATTCATTTTGGGTAATCCAATATGAGTTTCTGATGAGTCAGATTTCCATGTAAAAATTAACTAGGATTATATTTTAGTACTAATATTCATCTATAATATATAATTAACCTACCATAATATCAATCAAATTTAACCACTTACTCTTCAAATATCTCTAATTGTCCAATGTCATCTGTCAAATGCCCTATTTAAAAGGGTCAAAAATCGGTGTTTTTCCACCAATTTTTGACCCGATTTTCATCCTCAAACCACTACATGTTGTGGTCGAACCTTATTCTTTCTCTTCCAAACCACAATACGTCATCAGAATTGCTGCCTCAACGTGCTTTGAGAGTACAATAATGATGTCATATGAACCTAGTTATTCCTTGGTGGAAGGGTGTCTTGCAGATATCATCTGACTAGATATATATTTTAATTACAATATATTTATTTATGAGTATTCCTTTTCCAATAATCTATAGCAAGTTGAGTCCGATCTCTTACTTGTAGTTTTTCCAATATAATTGATAAACTATTACGTACCGTCCCCTCTGTAATAAAAAGCTGCTGTGCAATCTCACGATTTGATAGACCTTGGGCTACCAATTCTAAAACGTCCTTTTCTCGAGGGGTTAATTGTTCATACTCAGTCTTTTGATTTTGAGTCAATTGTTCTAATACCTCTGAATCCAGCACTGTAGTGCCAGATAATAAAGCACGTATTTGTTGAGCCATATTTTGGATTTTAATCGATTTTATCAAATAGCCTTCTGCTCCTGCTAAAATTGCAAGACGAATATTTTGTTCATCTTTAAACGTAGTTATCATCATCACCTTAATTTGTGGCCAATTTTCCTTAATCTTTCTAGTGGCAACTATTCCGTCCATTATGGGCATTTGTATATCCATGAGAACCACATCTGGAAGTATCCTTTCACAAGTTTCTATAGCCTCTTCACCATTATATGCTGTAGCTAGTACTTCTATATCATCTTCCCTTGAAAGGAGAACCTGTAGGCTTTTACATACTAAAGGATCATCATCTACAATTATAATTTTCATTTTGTGATTTCCTCCCTATCCATTGGTAGAACACAGATTAGACTAAAACCTTTATCTGTAGAATCAGTAGATATATTCCCACCTACCGCCTGAGCACGTTGCCTAAGGTTTCTTATTCCAATTCCTACTCCATCACCTCTACTACCTATTCCATCATCTATTATACTTAATCTTGCAATATGAGGATTTATGTCCAAATCAACTTCTACTTTGCTAGCCTGAGCATAGCGTGATACATTAGTTAAAGCCTCCTTTAAACAAGGCTCAAGAATGCTCCATAAGTGTACAGGCACAGTTGATGAATCCCCAAAAATACTAAAGTCTACTTTTAAATTACTATATCCATAACATATATCCTTCAATCTATTAATCCCCATTACCTCTAAAGGTTTCATATTATGAACCGTTTCTCTTAATTGAGTAGCACTATTATTTAGTCGTTCTTTTGACTGTTGGAACATATCAATTGCTAAAGGATCTCCTTCTTTCCACAATTGTTCAAATGCTTGTAATGCTAAAAGAGCAGCCGTTAGTTCATGTCCTACATTATCGTGTAATTCCTGAGCAATTCGATTACGCTCACTTAACTCTGCCATGCGTGCAACTTGAGAATTGGCAATAAGTATCTCACCTTTAAGCTCTTCCAATTCATATCTACCGTGTCTTTGCTTATCTAGGTCTTGCCTATATATTCTTGTATCAATCGACCAACCATTAAGAATTTTCCCTATAAAGCTAGCCAGTATGAAAGTAATGATTAAAGGAAAGGAAAATATATTAAATATAATGATATAGATGAGACTAGGCAAAGACATCCATGCTTTTCCTATAATCATAGCTTCAAGGAAAGGCATAGCAAGGCCAAATGATGCCTCTTCCCAAAGAGGGATAGCTATCATACAGGCTACTTGATCTATAAGTATCACCCAATTGGGAATAATAAGCCTCCAACGAATTAATGACATTATCATCAAAAACAACAGAAGGACTATTCCTACCTCACTACCATCTCCTCTTATCCAAAGATTTAAAAGTAGGAATAATCCTATTGTGCGTGCTAGTATTATACTATTTTTCGGAGTCCACATTTCAAGTTTACGTTGCATATTTGCACCTCTTAATGTTTCATATAAAGCAATTATAACATTTACAACTTTAATCAACAATCCAAATCAAATAATATCTCTTCTACTTCCAAATATTAAAAATCCAATGGTAAACATAAACATCATAACTAGAGGTAGAGCAATATCACCTAGAGAACCACCGTAAGCAATTCGTACAATCCCTTCAGCGTACCAGTAGGTTGGTAATAACATTGCAAGACGCTGAATAAACACTGGCATAATCTGTATTGGCCAGAAAACTCCACCTAACATACTAATCAATGCTATTACACCCGTTAATAAAGCTAATGCTGCCTCTTTATTACGAATTATAGCGTAAAGTGCTAAAGAAAAACCAATAGCTGTTACAGAAAAAAATGTGTAGACTATAAATAACAATATTGGAGAGACTAAATTTTCACCATGATATAATACCCCTATTAATACCACGAGGCCGTTCACTCCTGTGAGTAATACCGAATAGGCTAATAGATTCTGCCATAGATACTGAAAATGGGTAATAGGTGCAACACTGATTCTTAAAGTAGTCTTTCTAGAACGATCATCCAATATAATCCCTGTAAGCCTTGTAGCTATAAACAATAGCAATACTCCATAATATTGAAAACCCATAGGTATGGGAGGCCATTCTAAATCCGGTAAGAAAACTAACACTATAGGTAAAACTAATAGAAATATAATATTTGATGGTTGGCGAAAATATCGCTTGAAAATAAATTTAAATATAGTCATGCAAATTTTCTCCTTCCAATATATATTGCTATGGCTGACATAATCACTGCTTCTACTAATAATATCCCAATATATAATAATGCATCTCCCATATTTCCCAATATCACCGCATATGTTGCTCCTCCTCCTAAAGAAAATGGATTCACATATGAAGTTATAAAGTTCAAAATTCCAATATCGGGTATAGTAAACCAAACTCCTCCTAAGGTTATGGATATTAATCCAAAGGCTGTACCTGCTCTTTCAGCTGTTTTATAGTTTTTTATTCCCAGTGCACAGTTTAAATACACCAACTGGGATAAAATCGAAAGAGCAAGTAATGTAATCATTACAATTCCTATATTTCCCCAGTTAACATCATAGACATAGTGAGTAAATAGAACCATTACCAACCCTTGTAGCATATTAAACAAACTCGTTGATATAATAATTGAAAATGCATGTTCATGGGGTGAATAAGGCAATGAATATAGTCTCCATTTCGTTGATTCAATTAAATCACTTCTTATAAATTCCAAAGTATAAGACCCACCAAAGAACTGAAATGCAAATACTTGAGTTATGGAAATCATATCCATAAAAGGTATATTAGTATGACTATCAACAGCATCTCCTGCTACTAAACCTAGTATAGTTATCAAAGCTAAAGGAAGTAATATCAATATCACATGTGCAAGATAACCTCTAAGCATCCTTCTAATCATAAAATAACTGGATCTTAAAATCATCTTATTTCTCCTCCCCATCTCTTAATTTCTTTCCAGTAAGGGTAAGAAATACATCCTCTAGATTTGGTTTTTCAGTATTAACTGAACGTACTCCCCCATAGTCCTTTGCAATATATAAAGCACGATCCAAGACACCAGAACCTACACTTGATATAATTACTATTTGTTTATCTTCTTTAATCACCTTTTTTACGCCGTCAAGCTTATTTAACTTTTCAATGAGCATATCATTTGGCTCAACTACTTCTAATTTTATCTTTTCTTCATGCTGAATTTTTTCTACCAATTCATCAACTGTTCCTTGGGCAATAACATGTCCTTGATCCATTATAACTACTCGCGATGCTATTGATTGAACCTCTTCTATATAATGAGTGGTATAGATTATAGTGGTCCCTTGTCTGTTAAGCTCTCTTACGGTATCAATTATATGATTCCGTGATTGGGGATCAATTCCCACTGTAGGCTCATCTAAAATTAAAAGACTCGGTCTGTGAACAAGTGCACAAGCTATATTAAGTCTTCTTTGCATACCACCTGAAAACTTTGTAGGAAGCTTTTTACTATATTCTGTTAGACCCACTATCTCCAATGCCTCATCAACACGTTGCTTTAGTTTTTCACCTTTTAGACCATAAATTCCACCGAAGAATTCAAGGTTTTCCCTAGCTGTCAAATCCCAGAGTATAGCAATTTCTTGAGTAACCAATCCAATTTGTCTTTTAATTTCAAGCATATTATCCCTGTAGGATTTGTCAAATACTCTAATCTCCCCAGAATCAATATTGATTATCCCACATAGTGAATGTATTAATGTTGTTTTACCAGCTCCATTTGGTCCTAAAAGTCCTAGAATTTCACCTTTTGATATATAAAGATCAACACAATCTAATGCTAAATGTTTTCCATATCTTTTCACTATATTATTCATATCAACTATTGTCATATTATACCTCCATCTTTATTAGTATTTACTATAATATTATAATAACAAAGAAATTTTTTTATAATAGTTACAAATGTAATGAATTTAGGTTTTCTTTCAAATCTAACTAGATTTAATAATATAAAAAATTTATCATGGGTATTTTTTGACGCAGTTTCTTTTTATATCCATTATTATTATTGAGATAACATCTAATTCTGTTCTGAAAACGACTTCCACTGATTTTCTGGCTCGGTTTCATCGGAAGCCCTTGTTGATTCATAATAGTAGGGCTGGGAGAATGGCAAAAAGTATTGATGTACCCTTGTGCATTTCGTCTCCACCAATTCAAAAATGATAGTAGCAAGGGACTCGAACCCTCGTGTTTTTAGCCCTTTTGCTTCTATCATTATTAATTGTTATAGAAATAGATCGACACCTGTAATGCCATAAATAAAGAGGTCGAAATTTACACTTTTCGACCCCAATTTTTGCTCATTTTTCACTCCAAAACCACTATATGTTGTGGTCAAGTCTTATTATTTTCACTGTCTACTTGACAGGTGCATGTTCATAGTTGATCCATTTGAAGGCTTTTTTCATTGCATTTTTTATTTATTCCAGTCTTTTCTCTATCTCTAATATTTCCTATTCCTTAGCAAGTTCTCGTCTTAATTCTTCTTCAGTTGGCATATATAATTTATATTCAGATGCATATATTTGATTGTTACCCTCAGGTAAGGTGTACTTAACAACGGAATCACTTTTGTCTGCACATAGTACAATACCAATTGGAAGGTGGAATAAGCATTCCTATCCATACAATTATTCCCGATACCATTACTGCACCAGAAGTTATTAATGTAGATGCCATTATTACTAAAACCCTATTTCTCTTTGGATTTACTCCAAGGCTTTTTGCCTCTTCATCT
This sequence comes from Tissierella sp., assembly GCF_052089545.1. GTDB lineage: Bacteria > Bacillota > Clostridia > Tissierellales > Tissierellaceae > Tissierella_A. The sequence continues at coordinate 7,828 of NZ_JBQDAA010000086.1, forward strand.
CCTAGAGATAGAATATTTATTCTCCATCTTAAAATAAACAGTATTACTATTCCACTTATTATTGGAACACTTGCTAAAAATACTTTATCCATACTAGAACCAGTAAAACTACCCATTAGCCAATATGTTATTGATGGAAGAGTTGATTCTGTATCTGCAATTAGTTTTATAAAAGAAGTTAAGGCATTAAAAAAAGAACCTACTATAACTCCTGATAACACTAGAGATAGTACAGAATCTTCTACTTTTATCTTTGCAATTAAATAACTTATGGCAACACTTAATATTCCCATTGAAAAGGATATTATAAGTAGTAGTTTAGATGAACCTGGAAATAACAGTAATGCTAGTGCCGCTCCAAATCCAGCTCCACTACTAACTCCTAGTATATCTGGACTTACTAAATTATTTTTAAATATACCTTGAAAAGAAGTTCCCGCTACTGAAAGTCCAAAACCAACCAGTATATTTAATAATACTCTTGGAATTCTAATATCCCAGATTACAGCATTATTAAAGGATTCATCTGAAACATTATGAATTTTATTTAAAAATGCTTCAATTACTTCCCTAGGTTCAATACTATATCTTCCTAAAAATAGAGATGCAAAAGAAACTAGGATTAAAATAATAATTCCTAGTGCTATTTTTTTATTCATTTATATTGCCCTTTTTAAATATAGTCATTGGATGATTTTCAATTTCTACTTCTACAAGTGAATATTTATTTAAACTTTCCATTACTAAGCTTTGTGGTTTTAAAATGTCTAATCCATTTAAATTACCTGAAAGCCATCCTAGTATGAAGTTCTTAGGCTTAGTAAATTCATCATTCATTTGATGGGTGCTCACATATAAATATCCATCATCTTCTAAGGAATTATAAATTTTATCACTCATATTATCTATGTCTTTTACAAAGTCTAAAACTCCTGACGTTATGATTAAATCGTATTTTTCTGTAGGTATATAAGTATTAAAATCTCCTACTTCAACTTCTACTCTGTCTTCTACCTTATTTTCTGCTATAACATCTTTTGTAAAGTTAATAACTTGCGCCTGGTCTATTAATGTACATTTTGCATTTGGGAAATTCTTTGCGATTTCAACCGAAATAACTCCAGAACCACAACCTAAATCAAGTACTTTTATTGACTTACTTTCGTCAAATAATGACTTCATAAGCTTTACAAATCCCTGTACTCTACCTAAGTACATTGAATTTCTAGCTC
>NZ_JBQDAA010000087.1:0-9020 GCF_052089545.1 Tissierella sp.
ATATTTGTATGTCCATTTTCATACATGATCAAAAATGGAATTGATGCACGCCAGCCTGTACCACAATAGAAGGAAAGATGATTATCTAATGTAAAATCAAGATCTTTCCAAAGATCTTTCATTTCATTCATGCTAATATATCTTCCATCTTCGTGTGTATAATCTTCCATATGGTATGGATCACTACCACCCTTACCCCAAACAGCACCCTTTGGTTCACCTGCTTTTGGAATATAAGAATAACCACTTGTCTCACCTATAAATTCTATGTTAGAACGAATACTCACTAGACGAAAATTTGAGTCGTCCTTTAATTTCTTATTTACATCCTCAATTGATAGCAAAAATTATGGATTTGCAGGAACTTTTACGCCAAATTCTGTTGCTGGTGTTGGTAGATTGGCAATAGTTTCTAATTCATATCCTGACTTTTCCCATTCACTAAGACTGCCATCTAAGACCTTAACATTCTCTACACCTGCCCATAAATATGCATATGCTACTCTAGCTGTACCCGATACATCAGAACCATATAGAATAACAACTGTATCTTTTGAGATACCAAGATCAAGCATTGCTTGCCCTACTTCTTCTGGAGTTTTTAAATTCCAAAATGGTTCTCCTTCGATACTTGCAATATCTACATGGACAGCACCTGGTATGTGCCCCGTATTATAATCTGGACTATCAGCAGCTGTTCCCCAAGAAGCTTCTAAAATTATGTAATTCTTTGATTCCTCTTGTTCTCCATCAATAACACTTTTAACCCATTTTGGAGAAACAAATACCTTCTTTTCATCTATTGCTTCAACCATGTCACCCTTTTCTACTTCTTCATTTACCAGATTATTATCTGAACTCTTAGGTTCTTGACCACAACCAACAAATATGGTCATCATTAATACAAGCAAAAATAATAAAGCTAAATATCTCTTTTTCATTAACAAATCCCCTACTAGTAATTTTATATGATACTTGTTTTGTATCCATTTAAAGGATAACATGGGTCTATTCCAAAGTCCAATTCATAATATTAATGCTAAGGGCTTGTATCATTAATATTATCTATAATATATGTATGTCCTAGCATCAATAATATATCTTTGATCAAAGTAGTCTTTCTTCAAAAATCCTATAGTGTTCATATACATGTTCTACATATTCATCTACATTCTTTATTTTTGGTATAATAACTTTACGCATCTTTCCTTCCCCAATTAGCATTCCACTTTTTATGCTTTCCTCATCTGGACTAATATCTATAGTATTTTCTATAAACAGATGTGGATTTAATAAAGCTGCTACTGATACTATATCCCATATATATATTCCTTGATTTTGAAAGACTTTTCGTTCTCTATTAAACCAGTATATACTTTGGTCAAAAATCCATCTTTCAAATTCATTTCCCTCTTTCAGCTTATCAAATCTTTCTCTAGTAAAAAAACCATCTAAACAGGTATTTCCAGTGGCAATTATAAGATTTTCACCATGTTCCAATAGGTTTAAAGCTGCTTTATAGTTACAAGATAAATTTAATTCATTTAAAGTTTTCTTATTTATTCTTAATGGCTCAGTTATGCCTCCCATTAATGAAATAGATTTTATCTTCTCATAAAACTTATTATCTATCTGCCAAGCATGATGCAAATTTGTTAAGGATCCTATGGCAATTAAGGATAATTCTCCTTCATAGATATTAGCCATCTCCACTAAAAAGTTTGCTGCTTGATTATTTTCATAAGAATCTTTAGAACCTTTATAAACTGGGATGTGTGAACACCCAATATCTTTCATAAATTTAATTGTATTTGGATAAACTTTATCCAATTTATTGTTTCCAAATGTTGTGTTTATTCCTAATACTTCTGTATTTTCTTGGGCTAAAGCATATATTATTGCAAGCCCATCATCTATATCGCAGCCATCTATGGAAAAGGTATTATCACAATCTATAATTAATTTTCTCGACATAGCATCAATCCTCCTATTTATATAAACTTGCAATTACTTCAACATCTGCACCCTTTCTATACATATGTTGTAATTTTTGCATTCTTGCCATTGTCCTAAGTCTTCCTATCTTTATAAATAGTCTTTCTGAAGTGTTAATTTTTGTTTTTGTTAATCCTATCTTTTCCTTATCAGCCTTGATATCTATTGATAGTTGGTAATCTTCCATAAGGGGTATTTCTTTAAATCCACCTAATTCATTAAAATAATTTCTATCTATAAATATTCCTTGATCACCAAAGGCTATATTTCTTAGTCTAACTCTTAAGTTAGACATAAGGCCACATATTTTCATAATAATACTATTACTAGTAAATTTTATTTTAAAACATCCTACTTTATAACCTTGTGATATTATTCTGTGTATTTCATCCAATGCATTAGTAGGCAAAAAACTATCTGCATGTAAAAACAAAAGAATCTCTCCCTCTGCTAATGAAGCTCCATAGTTCATTTGATAAGATCGCCCTTTCTTAGGAGAGTATGTTAGTCTGTGCTTTTCTTCAACTCTTTTATTAGTTCCATCATCACTACCACCATCTACAAATATAATTTCACAATGATCTTTAAATTGCTCTAAGTTATATATTAAATCATTTATTCTTATAGCTTCGTTATAGACTGGAATTATAACTGAAATTTTCTTTTGCATATTAATATTCATTTAAATATTCTCTCCTTATCATATCTAGAAATTCTATAGACAAATAAGATTTTATTTTCTGGTATGTATATTCATTGGATATAATCTTGTCTGGATTTTGATAGTCTACATAAGCCATAGCACACCAGCTTATTCCTCTTAGACAGTTTATAGCTATATAGTTTTTTACACAATTCCAAAGTACTTTCTCATCTTTATATTGATTAGATATTTTGCAATATTCCTTTATAAAAAGATCTATTTCTTCTCTAGATAAAATTACATCTGTTTTCCAAAATGTTGTTGTCGGTGTTAAAAAGTGTCCCAAATCCTGTGATGGATATCCGTATATGGGTTTTTCCCAGTCTATTATGTAATTGTTCTGATCTTCTCCATTAATAAGGAAGTTTCCTGAATTTAACTCTGTATTTATTATGCTTCTAGTTCCTATATCATAAGTCTTTATATTTTTCCCTTTTTCTAATAAGTATTCTATCTTATTCATAACTTCTATATCTATATATTTTGATTTTCTATATTTTTCATACATATTTAAAGATTCTTCATAAATAGCTTGTATTGGATTTGCTGGTTTTATTAATTTATTAGTTTTTGATATAGATTGATTATGAACATCTGCTAATACCCGTGCTGCGATTTTTAAATCCTTTTTATAGTCCAAATGTTTGCCTGGGAGATATTCCATGATTAAAAATCCATAGGGCAGTAATTTTCTTCTATCATCATAATAAATGGGTTTAGGAGTCCTATTGCTTTTTTTTAACAATTCTAAAGCTTTGTACTCATATTTAATTTGATTATCTAAATCCATCTGACTATCTGTTGCTATTCTAAGTACTAGTTTCTTACCATATGTTTTCGAATTAAAAATATAGTTAATATTATATTCTCCTTGGCCTAAAATAGAAAATTCTTTATTATATCCTATACCAAATCTTTCTATAAAAAACTTATCTCTTCTTAATTTGTCTAGACATATCCTATTCATTTCCATCACACTTTACCATAATCTTATTGACTATCTTTCTTGTGTTTTCACAAGGAATACTCTCATCCTTTTTTAATATCTTATGTAATCTTATAAAATCACTCTTATCATCTATGTCTAATTGAATATTACCTTTACCATAAGATAGTCCCCTACTTTCTATTCTATCCAGGCTCTCTTCAAAAACTGAGCTCCTACTATATTCTATTTTAAATATATCTGGATTGGCTTTATTCATTCCAATTAAATAATATCCTCCATCATATGTTGGAGAAATAACTAAATCCTTTTCCTCTAGAATACTAAATGCTAATTCTATATCCTTCTTATTCAATAAGGGAAGATCACTTCCAATAAGAACTACCTTATGGTATTCTTTTAGAGAAATAGATATGGCATTATGCATCTTTTCTCCTATATCATTTCCCTCTTGTTTAACAAATTTTATGTCTTTATCTACAATATCTTTTAATCTATCTAAATCTCCAATGGATGAATAGCTAATAATTATATCTATTCCTATGGTTTTTATACTATTATAAATATCCTTTATAAAAGCTGTTTGCAATTCAACGCATAACTCTTTTGTTAAAAAAGGTTCTAATCTTGTTTTTATTTTGCCCAATTCGGGTATTCGTGTAAAAAAAATTATCGCTCTATCTCTCATTTCTATTACCTCTTTCTTTTCATATCTTACCCCAATATAAGAAGTAGCTTTTCTTCAACTTATGAAATGGCTATCCACTAATATTTCTTTAAGTGAACAGCCATTTTCAATATTTATTCTATTAAGTCAGTATATTCTTGTCCACCTTCTTCCCAAGCAGACATACCGCCTTCTAGGGTTATGATCTGATCTTTTGATAATCCCATTTCTATCAAAAGGTCTGTTGCTTTCTGTGCATAAGATTTTCCAGAATAGCATATTAAAACATACTTGTCATCTGGATTTCCAGTTTCACTCTCTGTTGCTTGTAAAAGACCTTTTTTCAAACTAACTATTCCTGCTTCGTCATCTCCACCTTTGTTAGCAGCATCCACATCCGCTTCATAAGATCCTTTTATATGACCTTTATTGTAATCCTCAACCTTTCTTACATCAAGCATTACATACTCATCTGACCCATCTTTAATTGAATCCATTAATTGATCAACTGATATGTACTCCATAGGATTCGTTTCTGAGCTTTCTGATTCCTGTCCACATGCAACCATCAATAATGATAGTATTAGTAGAATTGGAATTAATTTTAATGATTTTCTTTTAAACATATTATCCCTCCATTATTGTAATTCTATAATATCTTATAACAAATAAAAAGTAATTTCAAATAGATATTATCTATAAGATTTGTCTCAGTATTGGTTTCTCTAATAGTTATTTATTTAAATTCTTATACACCTATGTTTTTTCCCTTGTATCTATTAATCCATTTATTCATCAAATTTTGATTTATTTGTTCCATATCTTCAAGTTCTTCATTGAATAATAAATCTAATATATGGTATGAACTCTTTCCACCCTTTCTCATGGACTCTACACATTCTTGACAATATGTTATAATGTATTCTGTTTTTGCTTCCTGAGCTCTTCTTATAGTATGATCCTTTGCTATCTGCCCCTGGGTTATTGGAACCATACCTCCTGCCCCGCAACAAAGAGTTCGTCCTTTTTTAAATTCCATTTCTTCCACATTTAATCCTAAATCATCTACAATTCTTCTTATGGAATTGTGAATTTCCCCCTCATTTCTCGTAGGGCAAGGATCGTGGATTGTAAATTTTTTATCTGTATTTATAAACATGTCTTTTTTGTCTTCTGGAATTCCCACTTTAGATAACACTTCCCATAGAGAAACAACCTCTATATCCTTGCTCTTATTTCCAATAGTTATAAAACAATTTTGACATCCTGTAATTACTTTTTTTATGCCCTTTTCTTTAAATTCTTTCTCAAGGATTGAATAATACTCTTTAAACTTTTCCTCTTTACCCAAGTAATTAGTTGGTTTCCCACAACATTTTGTATATATACCAATACCTTCTATCTTACCCTTAAGATAATTATATGTTTTTTCTACTATTTTTGGGCTATATGCAAGAAGTCCACAACCTGGGAAAAATATAGTATCTGATTGTAAATTTTGAATATCAGAAGCAAATAGATTAGAGAAACTAAGCTTTTGATGTAGATCTATTCCCTTAGTATTTAGCTCTCCTGGAAGCTTACCATTGTTTATACCCACAGTATCTCTTCGCAATTCTAAGAATAAACTTTTTAGATCCACTGATGTTGGACATACCTTGGTACAGTATCCACATAACATACACGAATAAGGCATAGAGTATTGAAACTCTTTGGTATCTTTGAGTTCTACTAATAATTCTTTTGGCGAGTCACAAAACTTATCTAGCATAGGACAACCTTTCATGCACTGTTTACAACCTGTACATTTCTCTTCTTCTTTAATTATCAATTTCATAGTTTTATCTGATATTTTCACATTCTTCACCGCCCCTCTTATCTCAATCAAATTAAATTCGTTCTAATAACTTAAATAGTCTATTGTAAAAAGAGGGATTGACTCTATACTGAAGCAATCCTTCTTTAATTTTTATTTCATAGACTTTTTATTCCTGTCCATCCAAATCATCCTTACTGTATAAACTAAGGCACTAATTCCAAATAAAATTAGTAATCCACTTACAAATGTAGATGGATTAGATGATTTTGCTGCAGCATAGGAATAAACAATAGTTGCTGGTAATTGACCTAAACCAGTAGCTAAGAAAAATCCACCAAATGTCATAGGAGTTAATCCCGCTGCATAACTAATGGGATCAAAAGGAACAAATGGTAAAAGTCTAGCTACGAATATCGTATTTTTTCCATATCTTTCAAAGAAAATCTCTACTTCATCAAGAGCCATCTTGCTGGCAAATTTCTCAGCAACACCTCTACCATAAAGTCTTGAAATTCCAAAACATATAGCTGCACCAGCCATAGCACTGGACCAAGATAGTATAGCACCTTTCCACCATCCCCAAATTGCTGCATTTGCAAAAGTTATAAAGAATGCAGGTATAGGAGCAACTATAGATTGCAAAATCATCATTATAAAAGAAATTACCACTGCCCATGCTCCAAATGATCTAATATATTCCTTTACCGACTCTACATCCTTAAACGCACTAGTCATGCTTCTTAATCCATCATTCAATGGTTTAACAAAAACAAACAACAATATTACTACAACTAAAAGTAAAATTTTTATAAGTGTAGATTTTTTAATTTTATTCATTTATACCCCCTCCAATATTTTTTGTATTTCCTTACAACAATTGGAAATACTAGGACTGATAATATGAGTCTTATAAGTATCATTCTCATTTCATAGCTATGGCTATAATAACCTTTTTTTATTGAATAGACTAAAGTTGTGAGTGTAGCCCAAATAATTGAGTTAATCATATATTTTTTTGAGTTTAATTGCATAATCCCAGCAAAATAACTAATTAAATTAAAGTTTAAGGGTAATATTCTAATAAGTATGTTTACTAATACACTGTTTTTAATATAATTACTTCTATTCCCCTTTATATCTACTCTTTTTGTGATTAATTCTATTCTCTTAGATAGCAAGCTTCTTCCAAGATCATAGCAAATATAAGCTCCGATAATCCTGCCTACAAAACTTAAAACAAATCCCATTAATTCACCAAATACCTTTATATTTGCAAAAATCACAATTTCATACTTAAAGGGAAATATCAATGCTTGAAATATCATTAAAGCAATCGAAACTAAAGGTCTAACAATATCATATGAGTTCAGATATCCCGTTATAGACTCTGAACTCATTGAAGTAAACAACATAATAATCTCACTACTAAAAGACTTAAATGGTTCTGAGACTATATAAAATATTACTACAAATAATAATACAATTAAGTATATATAGCTTCTATTCGTTTGTTTTATATTTTTCAACTTTCAATAGCCTATTAATCATTCTCTACTTCATTGTGAACACACCATGTATTATAAGATCCATCATAATTTTTTACAACTTCAAAATCTAACATTTCCATAATTAACTGCATATAAGCTGATCTAATTCCAGAAGTACAATAAGCAACTACCTTATCAGTCTTTTTAATATTTGAATCTTCAAGCATAGATGTAATTTCATCATTGGATTTTAAATATCCATCAGAATCAAATAAGTCTGTAAATCTTACTTGAACTGCTCCAGGTATACGTCCACCTTTTGCTTCTCCATAATGAACCCCACCTTTAAATTCTTTATCTTCACGAACATCAAGAATTACATAGTCATCAAATGATACTTCTAATTCTTTTGTATCAATAACACGTTCATAGTTCAATGCATCTATTTCTACTTCTACAGGATCTAACTTTTTAACATCTTTTGACTCCTTCATTCCAACAGCTATAAGAGCATCTAAGCCTCCATCAACCATCTTTAGGTTTTCATAACCAGCAGCCTTTAGGGTCCATAAAATTCTACCATCTTCTCCCCAACCTTTAGGTCCCTGTGCAAACAAAATTATTTCTTTATCTTTAGATAATCCTAAATCACCAAGTTTTTTAGATAATACTTCTGGTTCAAGAATTAAGCCCCAATCATAATCTCCTTTTTCTTTCCCTTCGATATTAGATAGATTTTGCCATGAAGTTGTAGTTGCACCTTCTATTGTACCTTTCTTTGCAGCCTCTTCACCTCTAGCATCCATTAATATAATATTCTCGTCTTCATAATTATCCTTTACATAATTTGCATCTACCATATATTCACCTGAAAATACAACTTCCTTTAATACCTTTTCAGAATTACAAGCTATCATTGAAAATGTAAGAAGAAATACTAATACTATTAACCACCCTTTTTTAATATTCATTTAATCCATCCCCCTTTTTAGTTAAGTAAAATAATTTCATTCTAATTATCATTATTTTAAATTATCTCCCTATATCAACCCCTTAAATAAAGAAATTATTTGTCTTAGATTATACTTTCACTTCTCTTTTTATAAATACCTTTTATGATAAAGGATACTATAAATAATAATATTAGCATAATTATGGCTTGATAAAATCCTTTTGAACCAGCTTCATTAGTCTTATCCCCAAGGTTTGTATATACAATGATTCCAGGAAGTGATCCTATTACTGTTGCTATAGAAAAATCTCTCAACCTAATATCAGACAAACCTGCACTATAGCTAACTACTTTAAAAGGAAATAAGGGTATAAGTCTAAGCATTAGAATCAATAAGATACCACCTAATTTATTATCCTTATTAAACAAAACTAAATCCTTTTTTATTAAC
>NZ_JBQDAA010000088.1:0-9008 GCF_052089545.1 Tissierella sp.
CATCGCCTTGCCAAGGCGAGGGTCGCGAGTTCGAATCTCGTCTTCCGCTCCATTGAATGTTTTCATAAGTTAGAGGTGCTGCAAAGTGCTCCATTTATGACCTAACTCAATGAGCGATAGCAAATTTTAAGTAGGTCAAACGCAATGAGTACCAAATTCATACGACCGTAGGGAGTAAATGAATTTGTGTTACGAAACTGCGCCAATCTTTTCATAAGTTAAAAAGTATTGATAAGTATTATATATGGCGGCATAGCCAAGTGGTAAGGCAGAGGCCTGCAAAGCCTTTACCCTCAGTTCGAATCTGAGTGCCGCCTCCATTTTTCAAAAAATCTCCGAGAATATTCTCGGAGATTTTTTAATGAAAACATACAAATCTTGAGGTGAAATATGAAAAATCCATTTATACCATTAAAAAAAGCAGATACTGTAATAGTAGCTGGAAATATAGATGAAGATATTTACGACAATTTAATAGATAGAAACTTAAGAGTTATAAAAACTATAGCTCATCCAAAAGTAGATAATTCTATTAAATATCATCCTGATATAGTAGTTCATCCTATAAATCATAATATTTTAGTTACGGAACCGACTGTATATGAATATTATAAAGAAGAGTTTAAAAGTACTAATATAAAGATAATAAAAGGAGAACGGAAATTGAATAGTAAATATCCATTGGATATTGCATATAATGTAGGGAGAGTTTCTGATTTTGCTATTCATAACTTTGAACATACAGATGAAGTTTTAAAATTTCATCTTAAAAAAGAAAATTTAGAATTAATAAATGTAAATCAAGGATATAGCAAATGTTCTATAGCGGTAATAGGGGATAGGGAAATAATAACTGCAGATCATTTTATTTATACAAGACTTAAAGATAAGGGAATTGAGTCTTTACTCATAAATCCAGGCCATATAACTTTAGAAAACCAAGATTATGGTTTTATAGGTGGCTGTACGGGTAATATGTCAAATAAGGAAGTATTTTTATCAGGTTCCTTAAAGAATCATCCTGGTAAAGAAAATATAGAAAGATTTATAAAAAATGCAGGTAAAAAAATAATTTATCTATCTAATAAAAAAATAGTTGATATTGGTACTATAATTAGTTTGAATTGTAATTAATTACAAGATATATAAAGTATATTGAAGTATTATTAAGAGATACTATTAAAAGAAAGGGAGTGATTTTTTTGGACGCTATAAAGATAGAAAGTACTGTACCGGCCGAGAAAATACATCACATTATAGAAGAAATCCCTATAAAAAAAGATGTAAATATTAGTTATGAAGAATATGAAAATAGATTTAGATATATATTTTCTTTAAATAAAAATGAAATTAAAAGAGATTCTCTTTTTTTAGATACACTAACTAAATTTGTAGAAGATATGATAATTAAATTTTATGCTGATGATCTTATATCTGCAAATATAGATAGGAAACTAGGGAAATTAGATTCTGTAAATAGATCAGAAATAATAGAAGATGTAAAAGAAGTATTGAAATCTAATACTTTATTCATTAAAGAAAAGAAAGATATTAAAAATGAAATATTTGAATATTTTGTAGAGTATAATACACTAATTATTGATGGTTATCTAAATTTTAGATCAAAATCATATCACAAACTAATAGAAAAGGCTATAGAATTAGTTCTAGGAAACTTTCAATTAGAGGTCGAGTATGGTGAATTTATAGATATGTTAAAAGCTCTAGTAGAAAGCCAAACTCATGAGATAGACACTGTAAATGTAGTTTTAAAAGGTGAAAAATATATTCTTATGGATTCAGATTTTCAAAAAATTAATAATGATCATATAAGTATGGTCTTGGAGGATTTATATTATGATGAGGTAAGTGATGGAGATATACTTTTAAGTACCATAATTGCACTATCGCCTAAGGAGTTAATAATACATCTAGGAGATAAGTCTAAAGGTGATATTATTTCTATTTTGGAAGAAATATTTGAAGATAGAATTACTATTTGTAGAGACTGTAAAATCTGTAATAAATATACTATATAATGAATTTAAAAGAGTTTAGAAGACTCTTTTTTTCTTTGACTTTTTTTGTAAAAATGCTATGATAAAAGGTAATAAAGAACTGGAGGTATTAGAATATGAGTAAAAAAATTATTAAGCCATCAATATTACCTGGGTTTATGGAACTTGTTCCAAAAGAACAAATTTTATTTAATCAGATGAGAGATACCATTAAAAATAACTATGAAAAATTTGGATTTTTACCTATTGACACTCCTATAATTGAAAAATCTGAAGTATTACTTGCTAAAAGTGCAGGGGAAACGGAAAAACAAGTATATAGATTTGAAAAAGGATCTACTGATATGTCACTTAGGTTTGACCTTACAGTACCACTTGCAAGATATGTAGCCCAACATTACTCTGAACTAGAATTTCCCTTTAAGAGATATCATATAGGAAAAGTATATAGGGGAGAAAGAAACCAAAAGGGAAGATTTAGAGAGTTTTATCAGTGCGATATTGATATAATAGGAAATGGCAAAATAGCTGTAATAAATGATGCTGAAATACCTGCTGTTATATATTCTACTTTTAAAGATTTGGGATTTGATTCTTTTACTATAAAGATAAATAATAGAAGGCTTCTAGGAGGCTTTTTTAGTTCTTTAGATATAGAAGATGCAACTATGGTACTTAGAGTTATAGATAAAATAGAAAAGATTGGAATAGAAAAGACAAAAGAAGAACTAAGACTTCTAGAAATAAAAGATGAAGATGTGGAAAAAATCATAGAATTTATTAAAATCAAAGGAAGTAACGATGAAATTATAGAGAAATTGAAACAATTAAATGTAGAAAATGATAAATTTAAAGAAGGATTAGAAGAACTAGAAACTGTAGTAAACTATATAAAGCTATTTGGTGTTCCTGAAGAAAACTTTGAGGTAGACTTAACTATTGCCAGAGGCTTAGACTACTATACAGGTACAGTATATGAAACATTTTTAAATGATCATAAAGAAATAGGTAGTGTTTGTTCTGGTGGTAGATATGATGACTTAGCAAGCTTTTATACAAAGCAAAAACTACCTGGTGTAGGTATATCTATAGGACTAACTAGACTTTTCTATTTATTGAGAGAGGCTAATATTATAGAACCTAAGGAATATTCCTTAACTAAAATACTTATAATACCTATGAAAGGTTATATGGATGAAGGAGTTAAAATATCTAATTCTCTAAGAGAAATGGGTATAAATACTCAAGTTTATGTAGAAAAAGGTAAAATGGGTAAAAAATTCAACTATGCAGATAAACTAGATATCCCATTTACTTTAGTTATAGGTGAAGAAGAAGTAAAAGAGGAACTTTATTCTCTTCGAGATATGAAAACTGGTAATCAAGAAAAACTGACAGCATCAGAGATAGCTGATAGGGTAAAATAATTATTTTAATAAAAATGTTGACAAAGGCTCATAAAGGGTATATTATAATATATAATTAAATATTATAGGCAAAGAAGGGAAGAGTAAATTATTTTATTACTTTTAGAGAGAGAAGACTTGAGCTGAAAATCTTCTTAAGTGATTATAGTTGAAGACCACCCCAGAGCCGAATCCAATATTTCCAAGGGTTACCGCTTTTAAGCGTTATTTTAAAACGAGAACCAACTAGGGTGGAACCACGATAGAATATAACCTTTCGTCCCTACAATTTTATTGTAGAGATGAAAGGTTTTTTTATATCTAAAAAAACAATAAATTTGTATTATAAACTAAGATTAAAAATTTGGACTTATAGGAGGCAATTTAAATGGATATGATAAAAATTACTCTGCCAGATGGCACAGTTAAAGATTATGAAAAAGGAGTTAGCGTATTAGATGTTACAAAAGATATATCAGAAGGCTTAGCAAGAGTTGCTATGGGAGCAGTTGTAAATGGTCAAACAAGAGGATTACAAGAAAAGATAAATGAAGATTCTAGTTTTAAAGTAGTAAAATTTGAAGATGAAGAAGGAAAGGAAATCTTTTGGCATACTTCTTCTCATATAATGGCTCATGCAGTACAAAATTTATTTCCCGATGCAAAGTTTGCAATAGGACCTGCTATAGATAATGGTTTTTATTATGATATAGATACTGAGCATAGATTTACACCAGAGGATCTAGAAAAAATAGAAAAAGAAATGAAAAGAATAGCTAAAGAAAACCATGAATTAAAAAGATTTACAATGTCTAGAGATGAAGCTTTAAAATATTTTGGAGATAAAGGTGAAGTGTATAAAGTTGATTTAATAGAAAACTTACCTGAAGATGAAGAGATTTCATTTTATGAACTTGGAGACTTTACAGACCTTTGTGCAGGACCTCATCTGATGAAGACTAAGAAAGTAAAAGCTATAAAGCTTCTAAGTATAGCAGGTGCATACTGGAGAGGCGATGAAAACAATAAGATGCTTCAAAGAATCTATGGAACAACTTATGAAAAGAAAAAAGATTTAGAAGAATATCTTCATAGATTAGAAGAAGCTAAAAAAAGAGATCATAGAAAACTAGGTAAAGAATTAGACTTATTTTCTATGCATGAAGTAGGACCTGGATTTCCATTTTTCCATCCTAAGGGAATGGTTATAAGAAATCAACTTGAAAATTTTTGGAAAGATGAACATACTAAAAGAGGGTATGATGAAATTAAAACACCTATTATCTTAAATGAATCTTTATGGCATGAATCAGGACATTGGGATCACTATCAAGATAATATGTACTTTACTAAAATAGATGATGAAGATTATGCTATAAAACCTATGAACTGTCCTGGAGGGATCTTAGCATATAAATCTCATCCTCATAGTTACAGGGATTTACCACTTAGATGGGGTGAGTTAGGACTTGTTCATAGACATGAACTTTCTGGAGCACTTCACGGACTCATGAGAGTAAGAAGCTTTACTCAAGATGATGCTCACTTATTTACTTTACCTTCTCAAATAAAAGAAGAATTAATGGGAGTAATCGACTTAGCAGACTATATGTATGAAATATTTGGCTTTAAATATCATATAGAACTATCTACTAGACCTGAAGATTCTATGGGAACTGAGGAACAATGGGAACTAGCTACTAATGGTCTTAAAGAAGCATTGGAAGAAAAGAACATTGACTATATATTAAATGAAGGAGACGGAGCTTTTTACGGTCCTAAGATAGACTTTCAACTTGAAGATGCTATAGGCAGAACTTGGCAATGTGGTACAATTCAATTAGACTTCCAAATGCCAGAAAGATTTGATATGCACTATATAGACAAGGATAATGAAAAGAAAAGACCTGTAATGATTCACAGAACAATCTTTGGTAGTATTGAAAGATTTATGGGGATTTTAATAGAACACTATGCAGGAAAATTCCCTGTATGGCTTGCACCAGTTCAGGCTACTATACTTCCTATTTCAGATAAGTTTAACGACTATGCTTATGAGCTTAGAGATAAAATGAAAGAAGAAGGAATAAGAGTAGAAATAGATGATAGAGCAGAAAAAATAGGCTATAAGATAAGAGAAGCTCAAATGCAAAAGATACCTTATATGCTAGTGGTAGGAGAAAAAGAAGTTTCAGAAAATAAGGTAGCTGTAAGAGATAGGGAAGACGGAGATATGGGTCAAGTAGACGTAGAAGACTTTATATCACAAATAAAAGAAGAAATAGATACTAAGGCAAAATAAAATATAAAATAAATTAATTTTATAAATAATATGCTCCCTTTGTAGTAGGCAGATAAAACGATAAAACTGTAACTACAAAGAGGAGCATTTTTATGCTTTCTTCATATTTATCATCAATTTCAACTGCAATAATGATTACAATTATTTGTTTTTTCAAAGGTATTGATAAATAATAAAGTAGAAATCAAATGAGATAGCTGATAATTATTATCCTGAATAGTATGTTTTATAAAATAAATAAATTAAAATTATCTTAAGGTAATTTTTCATATGACTGTATCACATATGTTTGACTTATATAAATAAAATTAACAAAAAAGGATTTTGTATTTTAAGCAAGAGTGTGGTATACTATGTATTAATACAATAAACTTTAGATGGGGAATAAGATAAAATATTCAATCTTAGAGAGCTTACATTTGGTGAAAGTAAGCATTGGGATTTGTCTTAAGCTACCTCGGAGGTCTTGTTTGAAAGCAAGACGGAGCAGCCGTTATACTGCATAGAGTGGATCATTAGATCAATTTGGGTGGTAACGCGGAGACTTAGTCTTTCGTCCTTGTATTAGGATGAAGGGCTTTTTTTATATAATTTTTTAATAAAATTATATTTTCTTATCCAATTTTTTAATGATCAATTTGGGTGGTAACACGGAAAAGATGAGCTTTTCGTCCCTTTTTATAAGGGATGAAGAGCTTTTTTATTATAAAAATACAAGGAGGCAGATTATGAATAAAAAATTATTTATACCAGGACCAGTAAATGTAAGGGAAGATGTTCTAGCCCAAATGACAAAATCAATAATAGGACACAGAACTGTAGAAGCCTCCGACTTACAAAGAAGTATTAGTGAAAAATTACAAAAAATTTTCTATACAAAAAACAGGATTGTTTTATCTACTTCTTCAGGAACTGCTTTAATGGAGGGGGCTATAAGGTCTTTTACTAAAAAAAGAGCTGCAGTGTTTTCAAATGGTTTTTTTGGAAGCCTTTGGCATGAGATAGCTAAACGAAATAATATAAAAGCAGATTTATATAAAGCTAAAAAGGGTAAACCTATAGATAGTAAAATAGTTGATGAAGTTTTATCCACTGGAAAATACGATCTAATAGCTATAACTCATAATGAAACATCTTCAGGTATTACCAATCCTTTAGAATCAATTTCAGAAGTAATTAAAAAATATCCTGATATTATATGGTTAGTAGATGGGGTTAGCTCAATTGGAGGAATAAAGCTTGAAGTAGATAAGCTGGGCATTGATGTATGTATTACATCTACACAGAAATGTTTGGGACTTCCTCCTGGAATGGCTATAGCATCTGTATCACAAAAAGCCATAGAAAGGGCGAGAGAAATTAAATTTAGAGGATATTATTTAGATTTTTTAGAATTATATGAAACAATAGAGAAAATGGATCATCAATATATATCTACACCTAATATAGCAATGATGTATGCAATGGATTACCAATTAAATAAGATTTTAGATGAAGGCTTAGAAAATAGGTTCAATAGACATAAAATGTTAGGAGATATGGTAAAGGCTTGGGCTAAAAGGTATTTTACTTTATATACGGAAGAGATTTATGCATCTAATACAGTAACCACGATTGAAAATACTTTAAATATTGATATTGATTTATTAAATAAAGTACTTGGAAAAAGAGGTTTTCAAATTTCAAACGGTTACGGAGATCTTAAGGATAAAACATTTAGAATAGGACATATGGCTGATTGCACTGTAGAAGAACTTCAAGAACTCATAAATAATTTAGATGAAATAATTGGGAAAAAGATATATAAAGCTAGTGCATAGATAGAAACAATACAAAGATTTTAAAAATATATTTGGAAAAAAGACTTCCTACTACTTTAAAATTTTAAATATGGATATTGTGTGTTATAATTTGTTGTAATAGACTACAATTTATGTAGAAAGCTTATGGATTTAACTATCAATGTTCAATGGAAATTTTCTACATCTTCTTTAAGTGAGATAAGATCTAGAAAACTAAAAGAAAGGAAGATTTAAGATGGAAAAAGGATATATTCATGTTTATACTGGAGATGGTAAAGGTAAAACTACTGCTGCATTAGGTCTTTCCATGAGAGCTGTATGTGCTGGAAAGAAAGTGTTCTTTGGACAATTTATAAAAGGCATGGATTACAGTGAATTAGAGTGTGTAAGCTTCCTACCAAATTTAGAAATAAAACAATTTGGTAGAGGATGCTTTATTTATAATGAGCCTACAAATGAAGATATAGAGGCAGCAAAAAAGGGATTGGAAGAATTTAAAAAGATATTAAATGATGGAGAACATGATATAGTTGTGATGGATGAATTGAATATAGCTCTTTATTATAAACTTTTTCCTATGAAAGAAGTTATAGATACAATTAAAAATAGAAAAGAGCATGTAGAAGTAATAATAACGGGACGAAATGCTCGGGATGAAATTATAGAAATAGCTGATTTAGTAACTGAAATGAAAGAAATAAAACATTATTATACAAAAGACGTAGAAGCAAGGAAAGGTATAGAATTTTAAGAAAAGATGTGATTGAAATGGAAAAAAATGATGGTTCAAAGAAAATGCTTTTATCTGAGACGGTTTTACCAACCCCGCCTGAGTTTTTAATTAAAGAAATAAGTAACTTTAGAGAACTTATGCTAGTTTATAATTCTGCTATAAGAGAAGTGACAACAAAGCTTGAAATTCTTAATGATGAATTATCCCTTAATAATAGGAAAAATCCAATACAATTTATTAAGTCTAGAGTTAAAAAGCCACTTAGTATTGTAAAGAAACTTCAAAGATTAGAAAAAGAAATTAGTACTAAGTCTGTACTGAATTCTCTTAATGATGTTGCAGGCATACGTGTTATAACTGCCTTTATAGATGATGTATATAAGATTGCTGATATGCTTGTTAAACAAGATGATATATTTCTTATTGAATCAAAGGATTATATTAAAAACCCTAAATCTAATGGATATAGAAGTTATCATATGATTATAGAAATTCCTGTATTCTTTTCAGAAAAAAAGGAAAGAGTAAGAGTGGAAATACAAATTCGTACAGTTGCTATGGATTTTTGGGCAAGTCTTGAACATCAGTTAAAATATAAAAAGGATTTAGAAAATACTAAAAACATAGAAGTTGAATTAAAGGAATGTGCGGAAACTATTGCAGAAACTGATTTAAAGATGATGAATATTAGAAATAAAATAGAAAGAAAATAGAATAAGCCTCTCTCAAACGGGTTTGAGAGTGGCT
>NZ_JBQDAA010000089.1:0-8923 GCF_052089545.1 Tissierella sp.
AAATAATTAATTAATTTAAAATTAATGCGTCAACTATATTGACATCTACCGATAAACAGCTATGACAGAACCCGCATTATTATTTTTTATAACAGCTACATCTGTTGAAAATATTAAAGATTTTATTCGGGTTCCTAGTATTGTTATTCCACTTGCTTTATATATAGATTTGGGAACTTCTATAATTCTAGATTTGAGTACAGACTTTACTTCTGGTACATACTTCCCTGTAATTTCATTCACCTTAAAACCTCCCTAACTTTGTATTTAGTGAATCTTAGTTTATCGTATAAGATTAGGAATATCAATAAAAAATTGTAACTCGTCTTGTTTTTATTCTTAGATATAATACAATACATATAAGAAAAATTTTAAAGGAGAAAACATGAGAAAAGAACATACAGAGTACTTAAAGGATTTGCCTATAAACATATACTTTGCAAGCATAGGACACTACCCTATACATTGGAAAGATTCACTTGAGATAATATTTGTATTAAAAGGTGAAGTCCAAGTAGGTATAGAGAGTGAAGAGTATAGACTTGAATCTATGCAGATTGAAATAGTAAATCCCAATGAAGTTTCCTGGATAAGTTCAGATAATGATGACAATTTAGTTTTAATTATAGATATAGATCCCAACTTCTTTAAAAGATATTATGATGATGCCCAAGAAACATTTTTTTACACTGACTCTTCAAATAAAAGAGTACAGAAAAATGAAGAGTACCAAATACTTAGGAGGTATATTTCTATTATATTATTTGAAGCAATAAGTAAATTAGATAGCTTTGAGGATTTAGTAGAAGAGACACTTCTTCAAACCATGTATCACCTATTAAATCATTTCCATTATCTTTTTTATGAAGGTGAAAACTTAGAAGAAGATGAAATACAACTTCAAAGATACCATAGAATCGTTAAGTATTTAAGTAATAATTATATGAACAAGGTAAGTCTTAAAGATATAGCAGATAAAGAATTTTTAAGTTCTCAATACATATCTTATAAGATAAAAGATACATTTGGTCTTGGGTTTAATGAATATCTAAATCAAATAAGGGTTGAAGAATCTACCAAACTCCTACTTGATACAGACAAATCTATAGCTGAGATATCAGATGAAGTAGGTTTTTCTCATGTCAGATACTTCAATAAGAACTTTAAACTTCACTATAAATTAACTCCATTACAATATAGGAAAAAGCATAATCTAGATAGAAATAAATTAGAGTCTCTTA
The DNA here is from genome assembly GCF_052089545.1 of Tissierella sp. GTDB lineage: Bacteria > Bacillota > Clostridia > Tissierellales > Tissierellaceae > Tissierella_A. Next base: position 1,242 of record NZ_JBQDAA010000089.1, read on the forward strand.
AGGAGATAGAATACTTTCCATTAGAAAAGTCACTTCCATATTTAAAAAGATTTTTAGAGGGATATGAAAGATATAATTATGATAATAGAATAAGAAAAATTGATATTGATTTAAAAAAGGCTAGTAAAAGTACATTTAAAAGACCTGAAATTATAGATTTGGGTCATATATCCCTTCTCTTAGAAGAAGAAAACAAAGAGATATTAAGAGAGCTACAGTCTCAAATAGGATTTAAATATGCCTTAGTAAATAAACTTTTTTCTTCCCATATGGATATATATATAGGGGAAAATAATAAATTTATTAATTGGACTAGGGTGGAAAATATAATAGGATTTCTACTAGAACTAAAGTTATTTCCAATAATAGATAGGAGGGGGGTGGAAGAACACATAATAGAAGATTTTATAGAAAACTTTTCAAATATATTTCAAATGGATGCCAGTACTTGGCTAAACTTTCCATTAGGAGATTTAAATCTAACATTTTTAGAAGACATAGATAAGAAATATGACACCATGGAAATGGTCCCAATTATAATAAATAACTATGTAAATGAAGATAAAAGAATAGTTTTAAAGATGATAGATGAGATAGGTATGGATACAGTTCTTTCAAATGATACATTCTTTGGAGGAAGCGGACTTTATACAAAGAACTATTTAAATAAACCGTCTTATTATGCAGTTATGTTCCTGTCTTTACTTGGTAATGAAATAATATATAGAGAAGAAGGTTATATAGTAACAAAGCTAGATAAGGACTATCAAATACTTCTCTTTAACTCTACCCATGAATCCAAAACTAAAAATATATCTATAAATCTTTATAATATGGAAGATGATTATCATATAACTAAATTCAACCTAAATAAAAACTATGGTTCATCCTTTGATAAGTGGCAAGCTATGGGAAGTCTAGAGCGTATAGGAAATAAGTATAGTAAACTTTTAAAAGAATATGTTCATCCTGATATAAGTTTTAACTATGGTAAAAAGTCCTTAGTATTTAACTTTTTAACTGAACTTAAACCAGAATCTGCCATACTTTTTAGATTAAAAGTTGCTGAAAATGAAAAATAAAGACAATCTTAAGATTTGGAAAAATAATTAAATTTCTTAAAACTTAAGATTGTACCTGAATCTAGTTAAAAGTATGAGTTATAACCCCCTCTAAACTATGGTATCATTATAAGAGTATTAGAAAATGGAGGTTGTACAATGGGTAAAAGTAGTAAAATGTTTGGAGAAGAAAAAATAGGAAAGCTTCTTATTAAATTTTCTATTCCAATCATAATTTCTTTTTTAATTGCAGAATTATATAATATGGTAGATACACTATTCGTAGGAAGAAATGTAGGTGGCCTTGCCATAGGGGCCTTAGTATTAGTCTTCCCAATACAAAGACTTATCATAGCACTAAGTGTTATGATATCAACCGGAACATCAACAGCTTTTTCAAGAGCAAATGGGGAAGAAGATAAAGAAAAATCAAAAGAGATATTTCAAAATGGATTTTCGCTTGTCTTTTTAATTATGATAAGCTTAATAGTCCTAGTGTCACTTTTCAAGGAGAATATATTAGTATTTTTAGGGGCAAGTGAAAATATGCTTCCGCTGGCACTTGAATATTTAGAAATAATAATATTTGGTAGTATTTTCTTAAGCTTAACTATACTTATATCAAATATATGTATAACACTTGGAAATAATAAGGTTTCTATAAGGAGTAATCTTATAGGGGCAGGGCTTAATATATTATTAGATTATATCCTAATAGTACATTTTAAAATGGGGATAAAAGGGGCGGCTATAGCTACCTTAACCTCTCAAATAACGGGATTTTCATATGCTTTTTATAATTATTTAAAGATAGTTAAAAAGCATAAATTTGCTATAAAATTTAATGTAAATAAAAATATTGTAATGCCTATATTATTAGTTGGTCTGGCTGGTTTTGTAATAGAAATAGAAGATGGCGTGGTAATGGGTGTATTAAACAACCTATTAAAAGGAACATCTGGAGATTCAGGAATAATAGTTCTTGGTCTTGTTTCAAAGCTATATATGTTTTTGTTTATAACAATGTGGGGTGTAGCCTCGGCTATGCAGCCTATTGCATCCTATAATGTAGGAGCTAAAAACTATAAAAGACTTAAAACACTTATGAAAAAGACAACACTTTATGCATTCTTAACAACGTCAGTTCTTTGGGGATTTGGTCTCATATTTACCAAGGAATTATTATCCTTCTTTGTAAATGATCCTGAAATAATCAAAGAGGCTGCTAAGGCTTTTAGGATAGTAATTTCAATGTTTCCTCTTATAAGTATATACTATGTATCTATATTTTACTTTCAGGCTATGGGAAAGGCTAGAGTTTCAATACTTGTCTCAGCTTTAAGACAACTTGTAATAATGATTCCACTTTCCATATTTTTTGTAAAGGTCTTTGATCTAGGTGCTATGGGGATATGGATTTCTTATCCAATATCAGATATATTAGCAAGTCTAGCATCATTTATGCTTATAAGAAATGAAGGAGCAGAGTTAAATACAAGAATAGAAAAACAAATCAAAAATGAAAAACAATTAAATATGAGTTTAAAATATTAAGATAAAAAGGGTTCCTATACAATACAGGAACTCTTTTTTATTAACAAAAAGTTATAAATTAGTGTATAATAAAATTGAACATGTTTTACAAAAGGAGAAGTTATGATAAATATACCTATAGATAAAGAAAGCACTAAACTTATATATACAAAATATGATAAAAATAAACTTATAAAAAAAGAAATAAATTCAGTGGAAGAATTCTTAAATGATAGGGAAGAAAGCAATGTAAGATGGCTTGATGTAGTTGGGCTCTCCGATGAAAAAATATTACAAGATATATGTGATAAATTTTTTATTCATCCTCTTGTAGTAGAAGACTTATTAGATATGGAACAAACACCTAAGGTAGAAGATTATGAGGAAAGCTTATTTATTATAGCAAAAAACATTATATTAGAAGATGATCTATTGCAAGAAGAACAGATTGCTTTTATGCTATATAAAGATAAACTTTTATCATTTAGATTTAAGGATACTGGTATTTTTGATGGAATTAAAAGTCGACTAAGAGATGGAAGTACTCTTAGAAAAAACAATCCAGATGACTTACTATATGCACTTTTAGATATAACAGTAGATAAGTACTTTGTAGTAATGGAAGACCTAGGAGATAGATTAGACGATTTACAAGATGAAACTTTAGAAAATCCAGATAAAGAATTACTTGAGAAGGTATATCTATTGAAGAGAGATCTTATATCTATAAGAAATATACTTTGGCCTATGAGAAATACTGTAAGTAGCTTATCGAAAAATGAATATGAAATAATAAATGGCAATACAATCTACTACTTTAGAGATATATATGATCATATAATTCAAATTATAGAAATAAATGAGACATATAGGGAAATAGCATCTTCTATGCTTGAAATATATCTTTCTAGTATAGGAAACAAGACAAATGAAGTAATGAAGATATTGACAGTATTTTCTTCTATATTTATTCCACTAACATTTATAGCAGGAGTTTATGGAATGAATTTTAGGTATATGCCTGAATTGTATTGGAAATATAGTTATCCAAGTTTTTGGATAATAAGTATAATAACAACAATATATATGCTAAGATTTTTTAAAAAGAAAGGTTGGTTTGAATGAAAAACATCGACACAAAAACAATTACAAAATTAAGTATACTTATAGCTATAACAGTACTTATGACAACGATAATAAGCATACCAATAGTAGGTGGTAATGGATATGTAAACTTAGGAGATATGGTTATATTTATAACAGCTATGTTATTGAATAAAAAGTCGGCCTTTATAGTTGGGGGACTTGGTTCATTTTTAGCAGATATGATTCTTGGATATGGCATATATGCTCCAGCAAGCTTTTTAATAAAGGGATTGGAGGGCTTTATAGCAGGAAGCTTGTTAAAAAAAGGTATAGGTAAAAAATACCCTATATTTGCTACTAGTATATCTGGAATATTTATGGTGTTTGGGTATTACTTATTTGAAATATTTTTATATGGTGCTAAGGGAGCAATAGCTTCTGTTCCGGCAAATTTAATACAAGGCGTTCTTGGTGCTACAGTTTCTGTACTTGTATTCAAGGCTTTGAAAAAAACCAAACTCACAGGAGGGGAGATCTAGTGACAAACTTACTTTTAGTAGAAGATGATACTACTCTTTCTCTCGGGATAGTATATTCTTTGGAAAAGGAAGGATATAAGGTAGATAAAGTAAATACAGTAGAAAGTGCCAAAAATATAATAGATGACAAGAAGTTTGACCTTATAATTTTAGATATTGGACTGCCAGATGGTGATGGTTTTGAGCTTTGTAAATATATAAGACAGAATAGGACAACTCCTATAATTTTTCTATCAGCTGAAGATGAAGAGGTAAATATTGTTATGGCCTTGGATATGGGTGGAGATGATTATATTACTAAGCCTTTTAGAATAAATGAGCTCTTATCTAGGATAAAAGCTGTACTTAGAAGATATAATAAAACCTTATTAGGTCAAAACCTGCAATCTGGAGATATAAAGGTAGATCTACTGTCAAATAAGGTCTTTGTAAAAGATGAGGAAATAAATTTAACAGCATCAGAATATAAGCTGCTTTTAATACTTATGAAAAACTTCAAAATAGCTCTTTCAAGGCTTCAAATCCTTGAAAATCTGTGGGATACAGAAGGAGATTTTGTAGATGATAATTCACTTTCTGTATACATAAAAAGACTAAGGGAAAAGATAGAAGAAGATTTTTCACAGCCTAAATATATAAAAACTTTAAGAGGTGTGGGTTATATGTGGGATATGGAAGTTGTAAGCTAATGGGTAGAAATAAAGAATTACGATCTATAATAATAAAAGCTTTGGTTTTAGGACTTGTTTTTCTTTTACTGGGAACAGTAGCTTTAAATATATTTATAAACAATATAAATAAGAATATTATAAAAAGAGACTCAGGGATAATTGGAAATCTTATAGAAAAATATCCCCAAGACAAGGAAGAAATAGTAAAGGCTGTAACCAAGGGGGCAAGCCCTGAAGAGATGAAAAATGGGCAAGAGATACTAGAAAGTTATGGCTATGAAAAGGATATAAGCTCTAGTGCCCAGCCCTTGTTGGGCAAGCTAAAAGAGAAAATGCTTGTATATCTTCTTGTATATATAGTTTTGTTTTTAAGTTTACTTAGCTTGTTAATTTATTTTGAATATAAAAAAATATACAAAAAAATTAATAAACTTTCAAAAGTATCAGAAAAGGTTATGGATGGAGATTTTGGTCTATATTTAGAAGACGCAGGAGAGGGAGATTTTAATATATTAAACCATCAATTTAACCAGATGTCAGGAAGACTTAAAAATAGTCTTCATACCTTACAGGCAGAAAAAGTGTATCTAAAGGATACTATTTCCAATATATCCCACCAGCTTAAAACGCCCCTTTCATCCCTTATCATATTAAATGATATACTTTTAAAGGACCCATATATGGAAAAAGATATGCGAATAGATTTTTTAAAAAAGACTGCTTCTCAACTAAATAGGATGGAATGGCTTATTTTAAATCTTCTTAAGTTAGCAAGGATTGAAGCTGGAAGTATAGAATTTAAAGAAGAGACCGTTCTTTTAAAAGATGTAGTAGATCTTTCTTTAAATACTTTAAAACCTTTAATCAAGGATACTCAGATAGAAATAAAGGGAGATTTTGATTCTAAATTTATAGGAGACCTAGACTGGACTGTGGAAGCTATAATAAATATAATAAAAAATGGAGTAGAACATGGTAGAGGAAAGCTTTTTATAGAATTAGAAAAAGGGCCGTTATTTACCAGTATAAAAATAAGAGACAATGGGAAAGGTATAGATGAAAAAGAACTCAAAAATATATTTAATAGATTTTATAAGGGTACAAGTAGTGTTAAACCAGAAAGTATAGGCATAGGTTTGAATCTTTCAAAGCTAATAGTGGAAGCGCAAGATGGGACTATATCTGTATCCAGTAAAGAAAATACAGGAACGGAATTTATTATAAGATTTTTAAATAAAAGACTTGACAAAGATATTTTAAAGTTGTAAGGTTATATTAATATAAACTACATAAAAACTTAGATTAGAAGAGTAATTTAAAGGAGAAGTCAAAGTGAGTCTGTGATAGTGGAAAACAGATACTGATACTTTAAAAGAAAAACATCTATGAGTTTCGATCTGAAAGAAAACTTCAAGTAGGTGAGACGTAACTGATGCGTTAAAACAGTAGATATCGGCCTTTAGCCCGTATCGAATGAGATTTGGATTATTTTATAATCAAATTGGGTGGTACCGCGAAGCTTAAACCTTTCGTCCCTTTATAGGGATTGAAGGGTTTTTTTATTGTTTGAAAGAGGAGGAGATATTATGATAAGAGATCAATATTGTGCTAGAGTCACAGAAAAGGATATAGATAAAAATTTATGTTTTATGGGATGGGTTCAAAACATAAGAGATATGGGTGGAATAATATTTTTAGATTTGAGAGATAAAACTGGAATTCTTCAGGTTGTATGTGATCTTGAAAATTTGGGTGAAAAGCTATTTGAAGATGTAGAAACTATAAGAAATGAATATGTAATAGCTGTAAAAGGTGATATAAGAAAAAGAGATATGGAAACATACAATGAAAAGCTTCCGACCGGAACTATAGAATTAAAGGCAATAGATATTGAAATTCTTTCGAAATCAAAAACGCTGCCTTTTCAAATAGAAGAAAAAAAGAATATAAGAGAAGAACTAAGACTTAAACATAGATATTTAGACCTTAGAAAGCCTTCATTATATAATAATTTAGTCTTAAGACACAATACCTTAAAATCTATCAGAAGCTTTTTAGAATCAAAAGAGTTTCTAGAAGTTGAAACTCCTATACTTACAAAATCAACTCCAGAAGGTGCAAGGGACTATCTAGTGCCAAGTAGACTTCATAAGGGAAAGTTTTATGCCCTACCTCAATCACCACAAATATTTAAGCAACTACTTATGACTTCAGGTGTAGATAGATACTATCAAGTAGCAAAGTGTTTTAGAGATGAAGACCTTCGTTCAGATAGGCAGTCTGAATTTACCCAGGTAGATATGGAGCTTTCTTTTTCAACACAAGAAGAAATACTTACCTATCTAGAAGCTATGTTTAAAGAAGTATTTAGAAATGTCCTAGATATAAATATAAAAGAAGACTTTAGAAGAATAACTTACCAAGAGGCAATGGATCTTTATGGAAGTGATAAGCCGGACATAAGATTTGGAATGGAGATAGTAGACTTAAGTGAAACTCTTAAAGATACGGAATTTAAAGTATTTAAAGATGCCTTAAAGAAAGGATCAGTTAGGGCTATAAATGTTAAGGGTGGAAACTCCTTTACGAGAAATGAAATAGATGAACTTACAGAAAAGGCTATATCTTATGGAGCTAAAGGAATGGCTTGGATAGCAATAGATGATGATGGAGAAATACGTTCTATATTAAAAAAATACTTTAGTGAAGATACTATGAAAGAGTTACTCAAAAAAATGGATGCAAAGGCAGGAGATTTGATAATATTTTCTGCAGACACTATAGATGTAATA
>NZ_JBQDAA010000090.1:0-8754 GCF_052089545.1 Tissierella sp.
GTAACGTTTTTAATTTTTATATATTTTATTGTAACTAGCTTGTATAAAAAGATCATTCACATTCAATCAAATTAGATTATCTTAAATTTTGTAATTAAGAAAGAGCATTAAATAGGACTAAAAGAAAGATTCTTCCTTACACTCAGAATGACCGAAATATAAGGATCATAAAATATTACTATTCATCTGTCCAAATAAAAATACCCCCAAGTAGAAAGTCTATTTTAATTAATTAGACTTTCTACTTGGGAAGTATCATATCCCTTCAGGTGTTTTTATATTTTACCAATCTAATAAACATTAAATTCTGCTGCTAAATAATAGCTATCAAAGTCTTCTGGTCCTCTTAAATCTGTAATACTTTTTATAAGACGGTATTCACCTTCTTTAAGTTCTCCATATAACCATCCCCACTCTAATTTAAATTCACGACTTAAGCCGGAGTCTAGTCCATAACCAATATCCTTGAATCCAAAATCTCCATCTATTTTTACTGGAAGTTTGTACCACTTTCCATTTCTCTTTTTTTCTATAACAAAATCATTACTATAAATATAGTCTGTATCTGATTTATTATCAAATATTAAGGTTAGGCCTTTCTGATCAACAGTCCCCTCTTTTGTAGTCATGATAACATCTTTTACATTGTTAACCTTTTCATACTCTGTTGGTTTTAATTCCTCTTCATCTCTTGAATCTAATAGAATTGTGGTCTCTTCTACTATTTTTTTAAAGTCTTCTTTGTTTTCTCCAATATATTCTGTTTCCGCTCCTACAACTGCTATAGTCATATTATCTATATATTCTCTGCTCAAAAGAATGCTTCCTTCTACTTCTTTATTTGTTTGAATATATACTAGCTCATCTAGATTATCTATAAGTGAAAAGAGTATAGCACTTTGCCTAGTAAATTTATCTACAGTAAAGTCTTCCTTTTTATCTACATCAAAATTTAAGATCAATGTATTGTCTTCTGAATCTGTTGAAATTTCCATAGAATCATAGGTAAATCCCTCTGGCCATTCTATTTTTGCAACTATATTGCCAACCTTTGAATTGTCTCCTACATATTCAGTTCGTGATTCATACAGTTCATCTACTTTTTCTTTTATATTATCTTTATTATCACATCCAATTAAAAAACTTGCTCCAAGTATTGATATTATTAAAATTATTATCAAAGATTTAGAAGGTTTTGTGTTTATAGTATTTAATATTTTATCTAATCTTTTTTTAATCATTTTTACACCTCCACTAATGGAATAAATTCTTGCTTATCCACGCCTACTAGTCCTATATCTGTAGGTGCTAACTCAGGGATAGCAGGGTGTCCTATAAAGCTTAAGGTCATAAATGGTGCAGCTAGTGTGCAGCCTGTTTCTTTAGCTGATTTATTCATTTCTATCAGCTGGTCTCTTATAACTTTTGCATCCATTTCATCACTTATAAGCCCTCCTATCACAAGTGGCATAGAAGCGATAACTTCGCCATCTATAACAGTAACAAGGCCGCCTTTCATATCTTTAACCTTATTTACTGCTAGGAACATGTCTTTATCGTTTGCACCTATTACACATATGTTTTGGTGATTGTGAGTCATAGAATATGCAAGAGCGCCTTTTTTAAGGGTAAAGCCTTGAACAAAATATACTCCTACATTTCCATTTTTGCCATGTCTTTCACATATGGCAAATTTCATTATATCTTTATAAAAATCCCTCATAACCAATCCATCTTTTACAAGTAAACTAGCTGTAATATGTTTATTTATTATCTGATCTTTAACCAATTTTGCTATATTTACCTTTACAAAAGATTTATTAAGGGCTTTAACTTTAAATAAATCTGGGCTTATAGGTCTTTTAAAATGAACTGTATCTTGAATCCACTCTGGATATTTCCTATCTATTCTTTTAACTTCCATCTTATCTTTTTCAAATACTCTTTTACCTTCAAAGTATACTATCTGGGGTTCTATTTTTTCTATAGAATCACAAAGGATGATATCTGCAAATCTTCCAGGGCTTATACTCCCGTAGTCGTGTTCTACTCGCAGATATTTAGCTGCATTTATTGTAGCCATAGATATAGCTGTTATAGGGTCTAAACCAAGTCTTATGGCAAGATTTACATTATGGTTTATATGTCCTTCATTTTCTATATCATTGATATGTTTATCATCTGTACAAAATGATGTATTTTCAAAACCATATCCAAACTCCAATGCATTTTTTACAAACATCTGGAGGTTACGAGCCCCACTGCCTTCTCTTATCATTACATGCATGCCAAGACGTAAACGATTTAAGGCTTCTTCCCATTCAACTGCTTCATGGTCATCACTTACTCCAGCTGATGCGTAAACGCTTAGGTCTCTTATATCACAGCCTACCGCATGACCATTTACTACTTTTCCCATATTTATAGCACTACATATTTTTTCTATATTGTCATCAGTTCTTTGTAGAATTTTCGAGGGAGCAACCTCCCCAAGTGAAACAGTTTCAGGACATTTTAAGAGTTTTTTAGTTTCTTCAACATTTATAACTTTTCCAGTTGTTTCAAGCGCTGGAGCTGTTGGTACCCTTGTCGGAACTTCAATAGCTATTCGATATGGCAGTTTATTAGCACCTTCAAGCATTATATCTATAGCATCAGATCCTATTACATTTGCAATTTCCATAAAATCAGCGCATACCGTAGTAGTTCCCTTTGGGACTATAACTTGTGCCATAGCTTCAGGATTTATCATTGATGAAGAATAGTGCATGTGCCCATCTATAAATCCTGGAAGAGCATATAGGCCTTTACAGTCTATTTCTTCTTTTGCAGTAAAATTTGCATCTGGATCAGTTGATACAATTCTTCTATTCTTTATATGGATTTTACTTTCATAAATCTCTTTTGAATATACATTTACAAGTTTTATATTCTTAAGTACTAGATCACTAGTTATCTTTCCTAGTCCACAGTCTATTAATTCATTTGTATTTTGAACAGTTCTCATTTAATATCTCCTTTATAGTATTTATAAATCCCATTATAACACAAATGGTATTTAAACTATTTTTCATAATCTAGATATCATTTGTTTTATAGCTTTTCTTTTATACTACTATCTTCTGGTTTTCTAGATGTTATTAAAATTTTAAAAGTTTGATTTAAAAAATATTTTAAATTTTATCTTTTAAGACATTTTTTACATAGAATATAATTAACTATTTACCCAATACTAATTGTGAAACAAAAAACTCTAAAGAGGAGGAAATATGAAAGAATTTAAAGCAAATAAAGTTCTCCATGGCGATAAAAATTATAAAGTTACTCATAAAGGTGAGTTAGTATGGCTTGAACATGTAGATGAGAAAAAAGGCGAAGCTCTAGTTTCTGTTATGGATACTGGTGAAGAAAAAACAGTTCCTATAAATGAATTAGACCCACAAGGTCCTGGACTTAGATAAGTTTTAAAAAACCTACTAGATTTTTTTCTAGTAGGTTTTTATATTTATTTATAGAAAAGTCCTGCCAGTTTTATTTCTTTAGTAAAGGAAATAGTGTAAACAAAGTTTTTGTTCTCATATTTGGTCTTTGCTACAACAACTGCAAATTCTTCTTCTGTATCTTTGTCTTTTTGACCAGCTACACTCATTTCTTCTATATTTTCAAGTTCTCCACCTTCACCTATCGCTTCATATATTTCTTCTAGAGTATCATCAGTAAGTGCATTTTTCATTTGAACAGTAGTCATTTCTAAAAGTGCCTGTGAATCTTCATTATTTATTATCTTAATAACTTCTTCTGCCTTCTCTTTAATTTCTTCCTCATTGAAATCATCTGAAAGCTTTGAACTTGAACAACCCACTAAAAGAGTAAAGATAATTATAAGACATAATATAAATTTAAATTTATTTTTTTTCATATTTCCCCTCCTGTAATTTATATATTTTTTTAGATTTATATATGTATATGACTATACATATATCTGTCAAAAGTAACGCTCCTTCTATTAATAAAATAGCATTTTTAACTGAACTTAAAATAGGTATAAGTGAATTTACAGATCCATGAATTAAGATAGCTATTATTAGATATTTTATTCTTTTATTTAATTGAAAACCATTCCAAACTATAACCGTTAAACCTATATGAAGAATTATAGCTAAAAATCTTTCAAAGATTCCTAGCGCTAAGCTTTGGAGGGGAACAGTAAATAAAAAAGGTCCAAGAACAATTACAGCTTCTGCTAATCCATGGCCTAATCCAAATATAATCGGTTCTACTATATCTGTTTTTATTGGTTTTAAGAGATATGATTTAAATATAAATCTAAAGCCCTCTTCAAATACACCGGCTGAAAAGGCTATTAATATTCCCACTAATAAAGGATTTAAGGCTAAAAACATTGTGAATTTTGTAGACCTTTGTAAGTAATTTAATATGGGAAGTCTTAAAAGAGGCTGGGCAATTATAAAACATAGACTTCCAAGTATAAATGTAATTATCCTTTTTTTCAATAAATCACCACCATCTTTATTTAATTTCCTTATATATCTATATACCCTTATATTTTAAAATATATATTAATTTTATGATTACTTTAAAAATACGGGGTATAAATAATATATATTTATAAAAGAACTATATCAAAATACATTTTAAAAGGAGAAAATTATGGGAATAATTGCTTGGATTATTTTAGGAGCATTGGCAGGATGGATAGCTAGTAAAATGATGAATACTGATGACTCTATGGGTGCTATGGCAAATATAATAGTAGGTATAGTTGGAGCTTTTATTGGCGGGTTTATAATGAACTTTTTTGGTAAGTCAGGAGCATATGGGTTAAATTTCTACTCTTTATTTGTAGCTCTATTAGGTTCTATAGTTTTGATAGCCTTAGCTAAAGCTCTTAGAAGTAAATAAATTAGAAAGAGAGTGATAATACTATGTTTGGTAGAAAAAGAAATAAAAAGAAAAAAAGCTGGTTGTTACTTCTTTTATCATTTTTTGGAGCAAGAGCTCTTATTAAAAAGAAAAATTTAGATAAATAATATAAGACTCAAATCCTTTAGTTTAAAAGGATTTGAGTCTTTCTTTATAAATTTGATACCTTTACTTAATATTCCTCATTTAAATCCGACTATTATATTAAGATATATTTATACAAACAAGGAGTTGACAATTATGAAAGGTACTATTGTTTCAGCATGGGTTGAAACCTGTAAAGAAATTTATGGAGAAGATATAACAAATGAGTCTTTAGCTTATAATGGAATAGATACAGATAAAGTTTTTAGACCTTCAGAGGATATTGAAGATAAAAAAGCACTTGGAATTTTAGAATATATAGGTAAAAAATTAAATAAAAGTTCCCATACAATGTGGAACACTATGGGAAACCATAATGTTACAACATATACTAAGGTATATCCCGCATTTTTTAGATATAAAAATCTATATTCTTTTCTTCAAGCTATGTATGATATTCATGTAGTAGTTACAAAAAGAGTCAAAGGAGCCCAACCCCCTATTTTAGATGTAAAACCTGTAAATAAATATACAGCACATATGACATATTCTTCACCTAGAGGCATGTTTTCATATTTTTACGGAATGTTAGAAGGTGCTGCTAAATATTTTAAAGAGGATGTTAAAATTGAAACATTAGAAAAAACAGATGACTTTTTGAAAATCGCTATTACTTTTCCAAAAGAGATTTATTATCAAAAGAAATTTTTACTAAACAATCTTTTATCACTAGGTTTTATAAATAATATGGAAGGAAAAATAGCCCTAGCCTCACTCGCTTTTCTAGGTATACCAAGCGCCTTATTGTTTAAGTTTGCAAATCAAAACTTTGCTATTGTTAGTGTTTTAGTTCTTTCTATTCTTATTCCATTTATTATAAGTAAAGGATTATTTAAGCCCTTAGATTATCTTAATAAATGTTTGGATGAACTTTATAATAAAGACTTTTCCTTAGTTCATAATATAAGCACAAAGGATTTTTTTGAAGATATAAATGAAAGAATAAGAGATATTAAGGAATCTATAAAAACAGATTTTGTAGGCCATAAAGGAACTACAGATGAGTTAAATGTATTTGCTGATAAGTTTGCTAATATATCTAATAACATGACTAGTGCTTCAAATGACATGTCCTCTGTAGTAGAGCAAGTAGCTGAAGGTGCTACTAGTCAAGCCTTTGAAACAGAACAAGTAGCAACTCAATTAAATAATTCTATGACATCTTTAAGTGATGTGGTTGAAAGAGAAAATCAAGGTAAGTTAGATTTAGAATCTTCAGTTGAGGTAATAAATAAAGGTTTTGAAGACTTAAGATCTACTTCTAATAGTTTAAATAATGTATTAGATCAGTTTTCCGGAGTAAAAACTAAAGGACAAGATCTACAAAATAGAGCTAAAGAAGTTAGAAATATAGTCGATACTGTAGAACAAATTGCTGAACAAACCAATCTATTAGCCTTAAACGCAAGCATTGAAGCTGCTAGTGCAGGAGAATATGGAAGAGGTTTTAATGTGGTAGCTTCTGAAATAAGAACTCTTGCAGAAGGCTCTAAAGATGCAGTACAAACTATAAATCATAATCTTGAGTCTTTTATTACAAATATTAATTCTTTAGTTGAAGATATATCTAATCAATATAATGTTTTAGAAAGTGAAAATATAAAGTTAAATACAATAACTGAGGAAAATATGCTTTCAATATCTTCAATAGAAAATGTAAGCGAACTACTATCTCGCCTAATAGATGAGTTAAACACAGAAGCTAATAATATGAATTCTGTGTCTGAAAACATAGAGTCACTAGCTACAATTGCAGAAGAAAACTCAGCTTCTTCCCAGGAAGCTGCCGCAAATATACAAGTTTATGGCGAAGAAATTAAAAAAATGACTCGCAATATAGAGGAGTTTAAAAAAGTAAGTATGGAATTTAGTCAAGACTTAGAGTTATATATACTATAAAAGAAAGCAGCCTTTTAAAAGGCTGCTTTACTAATTTATTTATCTATTATTTTAAAGTTTATATTTGAATTTTCATTTTTAGCTTCCTCAAATACTTCAATTATACTGTTTCCATAACTATTTAAGTTCTTTATTAATTTCTCTTTATTTAAAAGTTCTATCTCTATGGATCTACTATGTGTAGATAAAGCATCCCATAGGGCATCTAGATTATTACCTCTGTAAGAACATATATCCAATTTATCTTTTAAATAGATGTGTGTCTTTTCTTTTGTTTTCATATATTTTCCATCTATTATAACTTTTCTCATCTTATTCATCTCCATATAGTAATGTAAAAGTGTCATAGTGGTCTTCTGTATAATATATTAGTCCATCATTAGAATATACTATTCTTTCAGCACCCCTATATCCACCTTCATAGTTGATGTCTGCTTCAAAATATTGTCTACCTTCTTTATCTGGAAGATTTCCTTCTCTATTACCAAATCTGTCTCCACCTATGCTCTTTTGATCTGTCACTTCCCAAAGGTTACCCTCACTAGATTCCCATCCTAATTTACTAGCTTCCTTCTTAGTAATAAAGTTATTAGGTAGCTTTTCATAAGTATAGATATAAAGAGATACATCTTCTTTACTTGTAAAATATCCATCTTCATCGATATTTTCTATTGTATCTTCTTTAATAGAAGGATCTTTATCTATTATTTCATCAATATATGAACAAGAAATGAGTATAAAACTTAATAATATAATTAGTAATAATGATATTTTCTTTTTCAAATTTATTCTCCTATTCTTTTTTATCCTATGTATAAGCTTAATTATAAGCTTATAATACTTAATTTTCAATATCTATTAATTTATACTATAAATTTAAAACTACCTATTTGAAAAATAGGTAGTTTTTTAAGCTCGCCTTAATCTTGTAGTTGTAATTTTACCGTCTACTTTATTTAAAGTTTTTACCTTTAATGTAGGTTTTTCTACATCAAAGCCTTTTATTATGTCTTCTAAGACTTTTATTTCTTTTCTGTTTATAACAACTTCTATTTGGTGTCTTTCGGTTTCATTGTTTCCACCTACTAAAATGTTGTTAACTGTATAGCCTGTTTCCCTTATTTTTTGTGCTATTTGACTTGCTTTTATACTATCATTTAAAAATAAGTCTACTTCGCATATTCCAAGTGCAAGTTTACTTTCAATTTTACCACCTAAGAATACTCCCATTGATTTTCCAAGTGCAAATGCTATTGTATAAGCTATCCCATCAGAACTTGTTACCTTACTTACTATGGTTGCAAAAATAACTGCATCTAAAAACACTAAAAAATAAACTGGATTCATAATATCCTTAGATATAAATATTGTTTTTAATGTTGATAAGATATTTGTAAAAGCTGTTATAATAAACATAAATAAAAGCCCAATTATCATACTATTTTCCATTTATACATCTTCCTTTCTATTTTTTCTCATTAAAAAAACTACCATATATATACTATGGCAGTTAGCTATTAATTAGTCCTTATTTAAATAATCTATATTGAAATTTTATGATTCTAAATCTGTTCCAAGACGTAAGTTACACACAAAATATTTCACTTCTTATTTTAAAACTATTAATCTAACTTTATTAGTATATAACTTATGCTCTTCTTTGTCAAGTGTTTTCCCGCTTTTTATAAAACATTTAACATATTCTTCCCTTAAGCTTATGGAAAAAGATATTCTTGATTTAATTAAAGTATATGATAAACTGATATA
>NZ_JBQDAA010000091.1:0-8742 GCF_052089545.1 Tissierella sp.
AACTTATAATATTATGAATGAATATAGAAAAGAAACACTTCGAGAAATAATAATGACACTTGTATCTAAAGGATATATAATTATGACTTCTGACAAATATCCAGTTTTAAAACTATCCAATAGTTCAAGAGCAGTTTTAAAAGGTGAAATAAAAGTATTTCACAAGAAGCACTTAATGGAAGCAAAGAAGGTTTCGAGATCTAAGTCTAAAACACACAAGGTTTCAGAAAACTATGATGGTGAACTATTCGAAAAACTTAGAGAATTAAGATATACTATAGCAAGTGAAAAAGGAATTGCTCCATTTATGATCTTCCATGACGCCGGTCTTAGAGAAATGGCATCTTTCTTTCCTATAGATAAAGATTCCTTTTTAAATATTAAAGGAGTAGGATTTAAAAAATACGAAAGTTATGGAGAGGACTTTATAAATGTAATAAAAGCATATGTTGAAAATAATAATAAGACTCCTTTAGACCTCTCACAAAAAGAGGGAGTAAGAGAAGACTTAAAAGAAAGATATGAAAAAACATACCAAGCATATTTAAAATTAGATAGTTTAGAAGAAATTTCAAAGGAAAGAAGTTTTACTATTAGTACAATTATAGAACATTTATCAAAATGTGAAGAAGAGGGAAGAACTGTAGAATGGTCTAGGTTTTTAAAATCGCCTAAGATAGAAGAAGATATATTGGATGTAATAAAAGAGCTTGGGGCAGAAAAACTAAAACCAATAAAAGAAGCTCTTCCTGAAAATATTTCTTATGAAGATATAAAACTTGTTATTGCAAAAAATAGTTAAGAAAATATTTGAAATTTAATTTAATAAGATTTGTAAATAAAAAAGAAACATAGATATCTATGTTTCTTTTTTATGTAAATATTTAACTGTATATACTAATAAGAACTACATTATGTATCTAATTCAAAGTAATATAGTATTTCACTATCTGTATCATAAATAGCAATTGTAAAATTGAATGAGAAACCACCCAGTAATTTTTTATCGTCTTTCATTTCTTTACCCTCTTCTTGCCTATCTATAAAAAAATAATAGCCATTATCTACAATTGGAATAAGTGAGTTTCCATCATCATCAGTTACAAATGGACCTGTGGAACCTGATAGACTTTTTTTGCCATATACAGCAGTATTTAAATTATTAGTTAGTGGTAAACTTCTCCATCCTTCATTATTCTCAATTATTTCAGTGACTTTATCTCCTTCCTCTTCACTAAACATTATTTCTACATAAGTAATACCATCACCATGGAAACCACTATGAGAATCTATACTTTTAGATATTATTCCATCTGATAAATTTATTCCTAAAGTCTTAGAAGTGTTTCTTATTGTTTTTTTTGAAGAACAAGCTGTTAATATTAAACTAATAGATAAAAATAACAATAAAATATTAAAATGCTTTTTTTTCATTTAAACCCTCCTAATATATATTTTGTTTTACTTCGTACTTTTCTACTGATATGACGCTATTTATAAAGAAAGCGTCGCTGTCATTCTGAGGAGCATAGCGATGAAGAATCTTTGTTTTGATCCTAAATCATAGATTCTTCGCGATGCTCAGAATGACAACATTAGAAGACTTAATTTCACATAATTCTACTAATTCAAATCAACTCTACTTGTTGATCGAAGAATTTAAGAAAATAAGGAATGACTTATGAAAGGTGCTTTTCCTTTCATAGAAGGACATTTTTCTTAAATTCTTGAACACATCTACTTCACTTTATATTACCAATATTCTCTAAGCAAACCTACTTAAGGATCAAAGAAATATTGAAAATAAGGAGTGACTTATGAAAGATGGTTTTCCTTTCATGGAAGGACGGTTTTCAATATTTCTTGAACCAAGCTTAGATTCTTCGCAAGCTCAGAATGACAACTTCACACTTTAAAACTTATCCTCACTATATACCATTATTATACTATCCTTTATTAGATTCTACATTTATTTTTCTATTTCTGGTTTTTTAATTTCTCCTAGGAAAAAATATGCCTCAGCAGATTTACCAATAGCATATGTTCCACTTGCAGCTATAGCACCAGAACCTGCCCAACCTACTATAGGTATTATTTTCATAAATTGATGGGCTACAGTTCTTAGACCAAAAGCTGCTCCTATATTTATTCCTGCTGCTGTAAGATATTCATAAGAAGTTTCTTTTTTAAATTCTCTACAAGAAAGTCCTCCTATTATAGATATCATAAGAAGTTGTAGGGGAGTTAAGACAAATATATCTGAAATAGGTATAGGAGATGCTCCTATAGTTCCAGATATCGTGGAAAATTTATTTATAATTGAAGTCGATAATCTTTTAAGCTGATCTTTTCTCTTTTGAGCTTGGTAAAAATCTATTATGGCTTCATCTGGTAAATGAGAACCTATACTATCTGATAAAGTTTCTATATTCCAAAGATCTCCTTTTAAACTACAAATGGGAACTATAGCTTTATATTCGTCATCAAATATTTTATATCCTTTAATAGACTTATTTAAATCTATCTTTTGTATTTCACGAGCATGGAGTATGTCCCTGGTCATATAGTCTAAAGCTTCTCTTATCAAATTAGACTTTTGAGTGTTTTCCTCCGGAGGCCAATTTCTTGGATTTCCTAAAGTATCTACTTTATTTAAGGCTACAATTGTGGGTACACTAACACCAGTTTCTTTTCTTAAATTATTTTTTATATCTTTAAACACTTTTAAATCATTGGACAGATTTCTAATCTCTGAAGCAGCTACTACATGAAGTATTATATCTGGCTTATATTTTATAATATCTCTTTTTAAAATCTCTACTGCGTCTTCACCTAGTGCACCATTTGGAGCAGTTGTTTCAAATATTCCTCTAGTATCTACTATAGACCAAGAGGCATATCTGTCTTCAAAGTTTATCTCATAACTAATAGATTCAGCTGTTGTAGGTTTTATATCCCCAACTTCTGAAACTTCTCTATTTGCTAGTGCATTTAATAGCGAAGACTTACCATGACCAGATCTTCCAACTAAAAAAATAACAGGAGGCCTACTCTCTAAAATAAGTTTATTAACTTCATCAAAAATAGGATCCATAACTTTTTGTTGAATAAACCTTTTAGCTTCTTTTGGAAGCGGTTTTGATACTGTCTCAAATAATTCATCTATATCATCAATTAACTTTTTAGTTTTGTTTTTATCTATAGCCATCTACATCATCTCTTTTCATTTGTTTACATAGTATTATACCCATTTAATATAGTTCTACATAAGTTTACAATTAAAAAGGGACAGATTTAAATCTGTCCCTTGTCTTACTTATCTAGTTTTTCTAATTTTATTCCTGTCATTTGACCATTTAAATCTTGTTCTTCTAGATTTTCATCTACTTTTTCTATCTCTTTTGCAAGAGTCTCAGATTTTATGAAATCATTGTATTCTTCTATAGCATTTTTCATAGTTTCTGATCCAGAATAATAAATATTTATATTATCTAATACATCATATCCATTACTTTTTCTTAGCTGCTGAATTTTAGATACAAATTCTCTTGCATATCCTTCTTTTAAAAGTTCATCTGTAAGTGTGGTATCTAGGATTACAAATAGATTGTTCTCCATCATCACATTAAATCCTTCTTTTGAAGATATAGTTACTTGTATAAAGTCTTTTGGAATATCAAAGTTTTCTCCATCTAAATCAAGTAGAAGTTTTTCTCCTCTATCTAACATTTCTACAGTTTCTTTAGCATCTAAAGTGTTTAAAACTTTTCCAAATGTTTTTACATGTTTTCCAAGTATTGAACCTGCTACTCTAAAGTTTGGCTTTAAAGAATAATTCATATACTGGGATAAATCATTTTCAAAGACTACTTCCTTTACATTTAACTCTTCTTTTATTAAAGGTATTAAATCACTTATTTTTTCTTCATATTTTCCATCTATCACTACTTCATTTAATGGTTGACGCACCTTTATTCTAACTGTTTCTCTTGACGCTCTACCAAGTCCTACTAGATCTCTTACTAGGTCCATTTTTTCTTCTAATTCAAAATCTATTAATTCTTCTTCAAGTTGTGGATAGTAAGATAAATGAACAGAACCTTCGTCTGTAAGCTTTTGGAATATTTCTTCTGCCATAAATGGTACAAAAGGAGCTACCATCTTGCAAAGTCCTACTAGTATTTCATAAGTTGTATTGTATACAGCCTTTTTATCATCATCTAGTTCTGTGGACCAAAATCTTCTTCTATTTCTTCTAATATACCAATTTGATAGATCTTCTATTACAAAATCTTGAATATCTCTTACAACCCTTGTAAGTTCAAATATATCCATATTTTCTTCTACATTCTTTAAAAGTGTATTATATTTTGAAAGTATCCATCTATCTATTTCTGGTCTATCCTTATAGTCTATATGGAAGTCTTTTGGATTTACTTCATCTGTATTGGCATATAAAGAAAAGAAGTTATATATATTTCTCATAGATCTAAAGAATTTAGACTCTACTTCACGAAGTCCATTTTCATCAAACTTTGTAGGTACCCAAGGTGGAGATACATATAATATATACCATCTTAAAACATCTGCACCATAGTCATCAAATAATCTAAATGGATCTAGAGTATTTCCTTTAGATTTAGACATTTTCTTGCCATCTTTATCCAATACTAAATCATTTACTAGTACATTTTTATAAGGTGCTTTTCCTGTTATAAAAGTAGATATAGCAAGTAGAGAATAAAACCATCCTCTAGTTTGATCTATTCCTTCACATATAAAATCAGCTG
Organism: Tissierella sp.; assembly: GCF_052089545.1. GTDB lineage: Bacteria > Bacillota > Clostridia > Tissierellales > Tissierellaceae > Tissierella_A. The sequence continues at coordinate 4,791 of NZ_JBQDAA010000091.1, forward strand.
GGAAGAGTTTATCAAAATTGTCCTTATTTTCAAATGGATAGTGATGTTGTGCAAAAGGCATAGATCCACTATCAAACCATACATCTATTACATCTTCTTCACGAGTCATAGTTCCATTACATTTGTCACATTCAAGATGAATATTATCTACATATGGTCTGTGAAGTTCTATATCCATGTCTACTTCTTCAACAGCTCTTTCTATAAGTTCTTTTCTAGAACCTACACTTGTTGTATCTCCACAGTCATCACATTTCCATACTGGAAATGGAGTACCCCAATATCTACTTCTAGATATTGCCCAGTCATTTAGGTTTTCTAACCAGTTACCAAATCTCTTTTCCCCAACATAATCTGGATACCAGTTTACTCCTTTATTATTTTCTATAAGTTGATCTTTTAATTTTGTCATTTCTATATACCAAGATGGCTTTGCATAATAGATTAATGGTGTGTGACATCTCCAACAATGTGGGTAATTGTGTTCCATTCTTTGTTTTTTAAATAGTTTCCCATTTTCACGAAGCCACTTTATAATATCAGGATCTGCATCCATTACAAAACTACCCTCCCAAGGTGTTTCTAAAAATTTACCTTGATCAGATACTGGATTTACAACTGGAAGATCATATCTTTGTCCTGTATTATAGTCGTCTTCACCAAATGCTGGTGCTGTATGAACTATACCTGTACCATCTTCTACAGTTACATAATCTGCTACAGTTACATAAAATGCTTTTTTATCTACATTTAAAAATGGAATAAGTTGTTCGTATTCCATATATTCTAAATCCTTACCTGTCATTTCTTCTAGAATTTCATAATCTTCTTCTAATACGCTCTCAGCTAATGATTTTGCTAAATAGTAAACTTCTCCATCTTTTTTAGCCTTTATATAAACTAGATTAGGATTTACAGTTAAGCACACATTTGAAGGAAGTGTCCAAGGGGTAGTAGTCCAAGCTAAAAAGTATTCATCTTTATCTTTTAGTTTAAACTTTGCTATAACAGTTTCTGATTTTATTTCTTCATATCCTTGTGCAACTTCATGTGATGCAAGTCCAGTACCGCATCTAGAACAATATGGAAGTATCTTGTGTCCTTCATATATAAGTCCTTCTTTAAAGAATTTATCTAAGACCCACCATACTGATTCTATATAATCATTTTCAAGTGTTACATAAGGATCATCTAGGTCAATTAGATAACCCATTCTCTCTGTCATATCTCTCCAAAGTTTTTCATATTGAAATACAGAATCACGGCATTCCTTATTAAACTTTTCCATACCATATTTCTCAATGTCATGTTTATCTTTTAAATTTAATTTCTTTTCTACTTCTATTTCTACTGGCAGTCCATGAGTATCCCATCCTGCTTTTCTTTTAACCCTATATCCTTGCATAGTTTTATATCTACAAGTTAAATCTTTTAAAGTTCTTGCCATTACATGGTGTATTCCAGGCTTGCCGTTTGCAGTTGGCGGTCCTTCATAAAACACAAATGGTTTATTTTCATCTCTTGTTTCTACAGATTTATGAAGTAAATCTATTTCTTCCCAATATTTTGATATTTCTTTTTCCCGTTCATTTACCGGGTCATTTGATAATTCATTAAAGTTTTTCATCTCTTCCTCCTTATATTAAAAAATCCCTTAAGTCTAGCTAGACTTAAGGGACGAAGTTTTCCGTGGTACCACCCAAATTACAAAAAATATATTTTTTGTCTCTCAAATAGAAATAACGGTTCTTATCCGTGGCACCTTAAGTTTTCAGGTTCCATGCTCAAAGGTGATTTTCATAAAGTTCTTTTAATAATCTCTCAGCAAATGATTATCTCTCTTAAAAAAGATTTGCTTTATTACTCTTCTTTTCAACGCATATTTTGACTTATATATTAGGATACTCAATATCTAAGCTTTTGTCAAGAAAAAGTTCAATATTGAGTATTTTAATCTTTATAAACCTTTAAATTTACTGAATTCAATTATTAATTATTCTTTTACAAGATTATCATCCATCCATTACAAAAGGCATAAATTATTATATAAGTGAGTCTCACTATATTTAAATATATTTTTCTCTCATTTTCTTATATTTTTTAATTGTATAACATTCAGATGTATGTTAAAATATAAACACATGTTAAATATTTAACACATTTACAATATTAAAATAAAAGAAGTGTTTTTAATGTCAAAATTCAAATGTACAAAGATTCTATCTTTATTATTAATTATCTGTATAATTTCAAGTTCTAATTTAGCGGTAGCAAGTTCTATGGGGATATCAACCAATGACATTCCAAGTATCAGTAAAACTAAACACACCAAAGAATCAATTACTAATGAATTATATAATTTAGGATTTACAACAAGAGAAATTGAGGAATTATTTCAAGAATTTCCTTATGATGAAAATATCCCCCTTTTAGACTTAGATTCTGCTATCGGAATTTATGGACAGGATTTTGCTTCTGACAGTGATATACAAATGACCTTAGCAAATCATCCTGGTCAAAGAAAAAGAGTATCCTATAATATAAGCACTAATTGGGTAAAGGGGATAGGATATCCTATATCTATTGGGCATCTAGGATTAAGTTTAAGTAAAGCTCAGTGGGCCAAGATAATAATTAAAAAAGTAGGTTGGAAAATAACTGCACTAGCAGGGGCAATAGCTCTCGCTGTATCAGATATGTTTATGGGACCAAATGGTGTTAGAATAAATGTAACTTATACGTGGACCTATGGAGATAATTCCATGGTATGGTTTTGGGCCCCTACTGGATACTCAGCATTTAAATATTAATGACAGATATATTAATTTATAAAATGGAGGAATTACAATGAAAAAGTCTTTTATTTTTAAAGTAATATCTTATATTCTATCTACATTATTACTTATTACAGCTGTAATAAGTAATGTATACCTATTTAAAGGTAATATTTTTTCATTTAAACCTTCATACCTTGCCGTCTTTTGTTTAATATGGTCTATGTATTTAAGTCACATAACTGAAGATTGTGATGAAGAGTATAATGAAGATTGTAAAGAACTAAATAAAGCTAAAAAAATTATTTCATTACCTTTGTTTTTATATTTTTTAGCCTCATTTATATTACTGATTATATTTAATATTTAAATATAATCAGTAATATAAATGAGGAAGCCCTTTAAGTCTCACAAGGGTTTCCTTTTTTTAAAATGATTCTATGATAACTCTATTAGTCTTTTCTAAAACATTTCTTCTTGCATCTGTCTTAATTTATATATATAGCTTGTCTTATCTAACTCTACCATATCATATCTTATAAATTCACCTTTTTTTATATCTCTTTTAACCCTTGTTTTTCTATTTACAAGTCCTATAGGAAGTAAATTTTCTTCCTTAGCCTTTTCATATTCTTCTATTGTTCCAAGAACCTTATATTCACCTATACCATCTAGGTATTCTCCTTTTTTTAGATCTGTTTTAGCAAGTGTAACAACTTCAGAAACTGGCCTGTCTATAGGTGCTATAGTTGCCTCATTGTAAAAGTATGCATTTGCAACTGTTATAGGTGTTTCAAGACTTGTTAAGTGATATGGTCTATATAATACATAGTTTGGCCCATCACCCATAGAAAGATATTTCATCTCAGTATGAACCTGATGGAGTGAAGTTGAAACTACTGCAAATACACCAGGAGCTATGCCATGTACATAATCTACTACCCCTGTATTGTCTAGTACTCCACCTTCATCCTTGAATCTAAATATATTAGGAAGCTCATTTACATTTGCATGGATTCCATGGGCTCCTCTTTTATCCGGTATAAAGCCTGTTGCATTACTCATAGCTGCCATTTCTATCATAGTATTTGTACCATCTACAAAACTTGCAAGCCTTAAAGGTTTTAAGTTCTTTTTAAGGGCTGTCTCTCTTACAGTATCAGGATTGGCATCAAAAT
>NZ_JBQDAA010000092.1:0-8645 GCF_052089545.1 Tissierella sp.
GCCTTAATATCAATTTTAGCATCCGCTTCTTTATTCCAAGGAAGTTCTACAACCCAATCTAAATAAGTCCTAAGCATACCTATTTCAGGTGAATTAGGAGATAGCTGGTTTAATCTATCTACTTCTTTTAATAGTTTTTCTTCAATCTCTTTTGATAAATTAAAATCTTCAATTTTCTCTTTGTAGTCATCTACCTCTTCTTCAAAGCTTCCATCTTGACCTAATTCTTTTTGAATCGCTTTCATTTGCTCTCTTAAATAATGTTCCTTTTGAACCTTATTTATTTGTTTTTTTACTCTTTGATCAATCTCGTCTTCTATTTTTAAAAGTTCTATCTCTTCTTTCAATATACCATGAAGAGCTTCAAGTCTTTCATAAAAATCAAAGGTTTCTAATAACTTTTGATTGTCTTCCATTTTAAGAACTATATATGATGCTATAATATCTGCTAATCTACCTGGGTCATCTATGTCCGCTACTGCTGTAAGAACTTCTGGAGTTATCTTGCTATTTAAACTTATATATTCATCTAAATCTGAAATCACAAGTCTCATAGCAGCTTCCATGGACTTATCTTTTTCAAGATCGGAAGGATCATATAGATACTCTTCTGCTTCTACTTCAATATATGGCTCTTCTTTTGGTACATTTATAACCCTACCTCTACTTAATCCTTCAACAAGTACTCTAGTATTACCTCCTGGAAGTTTTAGCATTTGCTTTACCTTAGAAATAGTACCAATTGAATGAAAATCTTCTTTCGTTGGATCATCTATTTTAGGATCAATTTGAGTACAAAGTAATATTGGTGATTCATCTAACATTGCCTTTTCTAATGCATTTATAGATTTTTCTCTTCCTACATCAAAATGAATTACCATAAAGGGAAATATTGATATACCTCTTAAAGGTATCAGTGGTAGAGTTTTTTTATGGACTTCATAATTATCATTTTCCATTTTATCACTCCTATTTTAAATTAAAATAAAAGGCTCACATAGAGTGAGCCTTATGATGCAGATTCTTTATTTCCAGCCTTATCTTTTATACTTGATTTTTTATTGTCTAGTAAGACTAATGTGGGATCTCCCTTTTTTTCAACTGTTTCTTTAGTGATTAAACATTTTTCAACATCTTCTCTACATGGAATATCATACATTATATCAAGCATAGTTTCTTCTATAATACTTCTAAGTCCTCTAGCACCTGTTTTTCTTTCTATAGCTTTTTTAGCTATAACTTTTAATGCTTCATCATCAAACTCTAAATCTACATCTTCCATTTTAAATAATTCTTTATATTGTTTTACAAGAGCATTTTTAGGTTCTGTTAATATCTTGACTAAAGCATCTTCATCTAATTCTTCAAGAGTAACAGTAACAGGAAGTCTTCCCACAAATTCTGGAATAAGTCCAAATTTTAAAAGATCTTCAGGTTGTAATCTTTTTAAAATTTCTCCTACTCTTTCTTTTTCTTTTGTTTTTATCTCCGCTCCAAAACCTATAGAACTTTTACCTATCCTGTTTTGAACTACTTTCTCTAAACCATCAAAAGCACCAGCTACTATAAACAATATATTAGTAGTGTCTACTTGAATAAAGTCTTGATGTGGATGCTTTCTACCACCTTGTGGAGGTACATTTGCAACAGTTCCTTCTAGAACTTTTAAAAGTGCCTGCTGTACTCCCTCACCACTAACGTCGCGTGTAATAGATGGATTTTCTGTTTTTCTAGCTATTTTATCAATCTCGTCTATATATATTATACCTTTTTCAGCTTTTTCAATATCATAGTCAGCAGCTTGAATAAGTTTTAATATTATATTTTCAACATCTTCTCCTACGTATCCTGCTTCAGTAAGACTAGTTGCATCTGCCATAGCAAAAGGAACATCTAGTACTCTAGCAAGTGTTTGAGCAAGTAAAGTTTTGCCTGAGCCTGTAGGACCCACCATTAAAATATTACTCTTTTGTAATTCTATATCATCATTTTTAGATGTTTTTTTATTTATTCTCTTATAATGGTTATATACAGCTACTGCAAGTGTTCTTTTTGCTTTTTCTTGCTGTATTACATAATCATTTAAAGTACTATTTATAGAAGAAGGTTTTGGTAACTCTTCCATATCATAATCTATATGTTCTACAAATTCTTCCTCTATTATATCTTTGCATAGCTCTATACATTCATTGCATATATAAACATTTGGCCCTGCAATCAGTCTACGCACTTGGTCTTGTGGTTTTCCACAAAATGAACAACGAAGTTGTTTATCTTCAAATTTGGCCATTGTTACACCTCTTTTTATTTATTTTCTTGAATTAACTACTTTATCTATTATACCATATTCAACTGCTTTTTGTGCACTTAAATGGTAATCTCTATCTGTATCTTTTTCTATTCTTTCAAGTGGTTGACCTGTTCTTTCACTTAATATCTTGTTTATACGTTCTCTTATTTCAATAATTTTTTCTGCTTGTATTTTTATATCTTCAGCTTGCCCTTGAGTTCCTCCAAGAGGTTGATGAATCATTATATCTGAATTTGGTAATGAAAATCTTTTACCTTTTGCTCCTCCAGCAAGTAAAAATGCTCCCATACTAGCAGCCATTCCTACACATATAGTTGATACTTCTGGCTTTATATACTGCATGGTATCATAAATAGCAAATCCCGCACTAACTGAACCACCTGGACTATTTATATATATTTGAACATCTTTGTCTGGATCCTCAGCTTCTAGAAATAATAGCTGAGCTACTATAAGGTCAGACATAACATTATTTACTTCTCCGCCTAAAAATATAATTCTTTCTTTTAGAAGTCTTGAATAAATATCATATGATCTTTCACCTCTACTAGTCTGTTCTACAACCATTGGTACTAATGCCATATTGAACCATCCTCCTATTAATTATACTTAATATTTTTCAATAAAAGATCTATTGCTTTATTATTTGCTATTCCTTGTTTTAAAAAGCCTAAATCTCCACGCTTCATATCTGCTATAAACTCTTCCGTATCTTCAGTATTATATTGTTCAGCTATCCTTACTAATTCTTTATCTACTTCTTCTTCATTTACCTCTATATTTTCTTCTTCTACAAGAGCCTCTAAAATTAAATCAGCATTTACTCTTTTTTCAGCTGTAGGTCTTAATTGTTCTCTTAAAGCCTTCATATCAGAACCTGTAAGTTCTAAATATTTTTCAAGTTCTAAACCTTGATTTTTAAGTCTTACATCAAATTGCTTCACTTCATCATCAAGTTGTGACTCTATCATACCTTCTGGTATGTCTACCTGAGATGTTTCTATTAGTTTTTCAAGTACTCTATTTTCAGTTTCTACTTTTTCTTGGTTTTTAAGTTCTTCTTCTATTTTTCCTTTTATATCTTCCTTTAATTCATCAAGTGTATCAAATTCACTTACATCTTTAGCAAATTCATCATCTAGTTCTGGAAGTTGCTTCTCTTTTATATCATTAATGGTCACTTCAAATTTAGCATCTTGACCAGCTAGTGATTCTTCTTGATATTCCTCAGGAAATGTAACATCTACATCTACTACTTCGTCCTTCTTGTGTCCTACAAGACCTTCTTCAAATCCTGGTATAAAATTTTGAGAGCCTATTTCAAGCTTAGTATCTCGAGCAGTTCCACCTTCGAAAGCTTCGCCATCTTTTCTACCTACGAAATCAATAGTTACTTGGTCTCCTTCTTTTATCTCTCTATCATTTGCATCTACAAGTCTAGCATTAGAATCTCTCATACCATTTATTTCAGTATTTACCATCTCATCTGTTACACTATAGTCTATTTTTTCTAACTCTATGTTTTTATAATCACCTAATTCAACCTCAGGTTTTACATCAACACTTATTTTTACTTCTATAGGTTCACCTTTTTCGATTGTCTCAATATCTACTTCTGGTCTATCTACTGGTTCTAATTCTAACTCTTCTATAGCTGTCTCATATTTTTCTGGCAATACAAAATTTATAGCATCATCATAGAAAACTTCTACACCGTAGTTCATTTCAATAATTTTTCTAGGTGTTTTTCCTTTTCTAAATCCAGGTATATTAAATCTTCCTCTATTTTGTAAGTAAGATTTTTGTAATCCTTTTTCAAACTCATCCCATTTTATTTCAATATTAAAGGAAACCTTGTTTCCCTCTTTCTTTTCTATAACCGATTTCATTTTAAATATCCTCCTCAAAAGTTTTATACATTTTGACTACTATTATATCATATTATTATAACATAACAATATTTTAAAACAATATTTTTTCCAAACAATATGAAAAAACCAATGGATATATCCATTGGTTTAGTATGGTGCGGGAAAGAGGACTTGAACCCCCACGTCAATGACACTAGATCCTAAGTCTAGCGCGTCTGCCAATTCCGCCACTCCCGCATAAAGAAGTTTTTTCTACCCCTTTATTATACATCAACCAACAATCTTTTGTCAATACCTTTTTAAAAAGCTAAAATAATTCCTTCATGATTAACATAGGCAGTACTTAATCCCTTGGTCTCTACTATTATAATATCCTTAAAGTCATATAGAGATTTAATCTTTTCCTTTAAATCTAATGCTTTTTCTAGTGCGTTTGCATGAGATATAGCAAGAGTTCTTTCTTTAAAGTCTTTTTTACTTTCCCCTATCATTTCAACCAATCTACCAAAAGCTTTTTTACTTCCTCTAATATTTTCTACTAAATGTATGTTTCCTTCCTCATCCGGTCCCATTATTGGTTTAAAGTTTAGAACTGTAGCTATTAATCCCTTAGTCTTTGATATTCTACCATTTTTGATTAAGTTACTTAGGTCTTCCGATATAAAATATGTCTTTGTTTCATCTATATACTTTTCCGTTTTTTCTATTATCTTTTCTTTAGGTAAACCTTCCTTTATTAGTTCATCTATTTTAAGGACTGTTAATGTTTCTGTAACACTTGCACCTTTGGAATCAAAAACATGAACAAATTTTTTAGAATCCTTTTCTAAAGCCATTTCTTTAGCAAGTATAGCACTGTTATAAGTTCCAGATAATTTATCTGCAATTGTAACTACATATATATCTTTTGCTTTTTCATAAGAATTTAAAAAATCTCCTGGTGATGGGCAAGAAGTCTTTATAGGATTAGGACTATCCTTCATAGATTTCACAAGATCCTTCATATCAATATCTTTGTCATCAATAAATTCTTTTGAATCTACTGCAATATTAAAAGGTATCAGTTCTACATTTGTTTTCTTTTCTATATCACTATTTATATCACAGCTACTATCTGCAACTATTTTATAATCCATCTAGGGTTCCTCCAGTTTTTTATTTTGATAATCTGTTTTCTATAACCATTGCAAGATTTTTTGCAATTCCAGTTATTTCATCTTGATTTTCTCCTTCTATCATAACTCTAACTAAAGGTTCTGTACCAGAAGGTCTTATAACTACTCTTCCATTGCCATGGAATTTATCCTCTATCTTCTCTATCTCTTCTTTTATAATATCATCTTCTAAATAATTATATTTATTTTTATTGTCTACTTTAGCATTTATTAAAATTTGAGGATAACTTTTCATTAAGTCTCTTAAACTACTCAAAGGTTTTTTACTTTCTATTAAAACTTCTAATAGATGTAGTCCTGTTGCCATTCCATCTCCTGTAGTATTGTGTTCTAAAAATAGTATATGACCTGATTGTTCTCCTCCAAGCACAAAATCATTTTTTAACATTTCTTGAAGTATATATCTATCACCTACTGTAGTCTTAACTATATTTATACCCAATTCTTCTAAGTATATATCTAAGCCTATGTTTGTCATTACTGTTCCTACTACTGTATTGTTCTTTAGTTTACCATTTCTTTTCAGATGAGTAGCACATATAGCTAATATATGGTCACCATCTATCAAATCTCCATTTTCATCTACAGCTATTATCCTGTCTGCATCACCATCAAATGAAAGGCCTATATGTGCATTTTCTTTTTTGACAAGTTCTTGGATTACTTTATGGTTTGTAGATCCACAATCCTTATTTATATTCATACCATCTGGATTTTTATTTACACATATAACTTCTCCATTCAGTTCCTTTATTATTTCAGGTCCTATTTTATAAAGTGCTCCATTTCCACAGTCCATAGCTACCTTTATACCCTTTAAATCTATATTTATACTCTTCTTTAAAAATTCCTTATAATCCTTTGCACCATTTTTTTCTCTATAAACCTTTCCAACATCATTGCCAGTTGGTCTAAAGTCAACTTCTTTTTCTTTATTTAATATTTTTTCTATTTTTTCTTCTATATTATCATCAAGTTTTAAGCCGTCTTTATTAAAAAACTTTATTCCATTATATTCACCGGGATTGTGTGACGCTGAGATAACAATTCCAGCTACAGCTTTATACTTTCTAGTTAAATATGCAACAGCTGGAGTTGGAATAACTCCAAGTCTTATAACATCAAGCCCCATAGATGTAATACCAGCTATAAGACTTGCTTCTAACATATCCCCAGAAGCACGTGTATCTTTACCTATAAGTATTTTTCCTTTTTCACCATGAGTTAGTATAAAAGCTCCTGCTCTACCAACTTCAAAGGCAAGTTCAGGTGTTAAGTCTTTATTTGCAATTCCTCTTATCCCATCAGTCCCAAAATATTTAGTCATATATATCCTCCGCAATTTTTATAATCTAGATTTTAAATTTATCTAATACAATTTCAATAAGTTTTTCCTTTTTATTTAAATTAGGATTTTCTAATACAATCTCTAACAAATAATTAAGTATATCTCCTATTATTTTACCTTCTTTATATCCTAAGTTTACTATATCATTGCCATCAATATCAAGCTGTTTTTTTTCGACTGGTTCTTTTCCATCTATTATCTTTTGTATTTCTTCTTTTCGTATGTCTATAAGGCTTGTATCCCTACCGCGACTTGTACATTTCATATCTGCCCGTTGAAGGTCTAAAAGGTTGAAAATTTGATTCTCGCCAAGACGATTTATAAGTCTTTTAAGACCTTTCTTACTATAATCATTATGCTGGGTCATATGATTTTTTACAAGTTTTTTTACATTTTCAATTACTAGTCTTGGAGCCTTTAAGTTTTTTAGTATTTTCTCTGCCATAAACTCACTTTCATCTTGATGGCCGTAAAAGTGACCTACTCCTTCTTCATCTTGGCTAAAGGTAGAAGGCTTAGCTATATCATGAAAAAGAGCTGCAAGTCTTATTTCTATAAGTGGAGGAGTTTTATCTACTACACATAGTATATGATTAAAGACATCAAATTCATGATGAGGATTTTTTTGGTCAAATCCTACTGAGTCCATAAGTTCCGGAATTATGATTTTTAAAATATCTAAATCCTTTAAAAGATTTATACCATAAGAAGGATTTTTTGAAAGGAGTATTTTAAATAGCTCTTCTCGAATCCTTTCCATGCTTATTTTTTCTAAAAGACTAGCCATATCTTTTACTGCTTTCAAAGTTTTATTTTCTATTTCAAACTGAAGTATAGTGCTAAATCTTACACATCTAAGAAGTCTTAGATGGTCCTCTTTAAACCTTTTTTTTGGATCGCCTACAGTTTTAATTATCCTTTCTTGTAGATCCTTTTTTCCACCAAAAGGATCTACAAGTCCTTCTTTTTTTGAATAAGCCATAGCATTTATTGTAAAATCTCTTCTTTTTAAGTCTTCTTTTATATTACTTGAAAAAGCTACATAACTAGGCCTTCTTCCATCTATGTAATCCATTTCTACTCTATAGGTCGTTATTTCTACATTTGACTCTTTTTGAACTACAACAACAGTTCCAAATTCTTTTCCTACTAGAATTGTTTTAAAGTCTTTAAATATTTCTTCTATTTCTTCTGGAAGAGCGTTTGTAGTTATATCATAGTCTGAAGGAGTCTTACTGAGTAAACTATCCCTTACACTTCCTCCTACTATATAAGCTTCAAAACCACTTTTTCCTAATTTATTTAAAAGAATCTTTACATAATCAGGTATTATAAACTCCATAATATTCCTCCAATGTTTATATTAATACTTATATTATAGCACAATTGATTAATTTTAATATAGAATGAGCTCTTGTAATTATAAAAGATTATAGAGCAATTAAACAGAATGGTAGATATTAAATGAAAACTATATTCTATTAAGGCAAATTAAGCTTTATGTCTTTTATTTTCTTTATTTATCCTAACAAATAATTCATAGCATTATTAATTATTAACAATTACCTTCTTATATCATTACTCATATTTAGACATAAAAATTGCCCAAAAGTTAGATTTTTGGTCTAGATTTTGGGCGGTATATCAAACTTATATTATTATTTAGGTTAAATCATTTAGAATCATTGTATCTTATCATCCAAGTTCTAATAGTGGGTGTAGGTACTCCATATTCTTCAGATAAACTTCTATAGCTATGGTTACCTTGATTTACTAATTGTTTCTTAAAGTCTTCATCGGAATGATTTCTAGCCGTTTAAATCTTTTCCTAATTTATTTGTACCATGTTAAGTAAAAATTTGTCCTACCAAGTGTAACCTATCCAGTTTCTCTTTATTAGAAATAATTAGATTTATCTTTTGCCGAGTAGTAGTGCTGCC
>NZ_JBQDAA010000093.1:0-5382 GCF_052089545.1 Tissierella sp.
TGTATTTAAAAATGTAAAATATAAAGAATCTTTATTAATCATATTTTCACTTCCTTTTTCTATAATACTTAGTCGCCTAACCATTGATATATTATCTTACTTTTTACCTAATGTCAACACTTTTTTATTAGTCGACTAAGTATTATTTGTAAATAAGTAAAACTTAGATAAAATTTAAATTTTATCTAAGTTTTACTTATCAATATATTCATAAAATTTATCCTTTTTTTCCCAAAATTCTTTTAGTTTCTCTTTAAGGTCTATATTACTCTTAATTTTTTTATTAGTCTTCCATTCTTTTGGAAAAAGCTTTTTATACTTACTCCTTACAAACCTATCATCTATAAGAAGTATTACCCCTTTATCCTCTTCAGTTCTTATAACCCTTCCGGCTGCTTGGAGCACTTTATTTATGCCGGGAAAAGTGTAGGCATAATCAAATCCTATATGACTACTTTCATTATAATATTCTTTTATTATATCTCTTTCAAAGTTTATTCCTGGCAGTCCTACCCCTACTACTACAGCCCCTATAAGTTTATCTCCTACTAAATCTATTCCTTCAGAAAACATACCTCCAAGAACTCCAAAGGCAACTACATCATCTTTTTTGTTAAACTTATCTAGAAATTGTTCACGTTCTTTTTCTTTCATGCCCTCTTCTTGAATTAAGATATTTATACCGTCATATTCCATCAGACTGTATATTTTTTTCATATAGGCATAGGATGGAAAAAATATAAAATAATTTCCTTTTTTGGCCTTAATAAAAGTTTTAATAGTATTTGCTACATTTACATATGTATTTTCCCTATCACGATATCTAGTAGATATATTACCCCTTATAAGTAATGACATATTCTGTTTTGGAAATGGTGAAAGTAGTCTCATATGATAGTCCTTTTTCCCTCCTCCAAGTATGTTTTTATAGTAATCTATAGGGGTAAGTGTAGCTGAAAAAAATATAGTAGAAACTCCTCTTTTTATACTTTCTTTTAAAAGATTAGAAGGATTAACACAAAATAGTTTTATTATTATTTTTTCTTCATTTATTTCTTTTTTACTTCTATAATTTTCATCAAAAAACTCAGATATCTTTAAATATTTAACTATATCAAAGTATACTTCTATTACCTTTTCGTATTCCGAGTCATCTTTTTCTTCTATAAGCCAGGGCTCTAATGAAGTTAAAAGTGATTTTAAAGGAAAATAAAGTTCTGTAAAATCTTCTTTTGATTTAAAATTATCTACGATATTATTTGTATTTACAATAGTTTCAAATAATATATCTATCTTTCCAATTTTTTTATTTATAGAAATATATCTTCCTTTAAATTTATCCTTTATTTCAATAAGTTTTTCTTTATCCAAGCTTGCAGAAAACATCTCTCTAGATCTATCCACTAGATTATGTGCCTCATCCACTAAGAACACATAATTATATGATAACTCTTCGAAAAATCTTTTTAGATGAACCTGTGGATCAAATACATAATTATAGTCACAAATTATTACATCCATCCACAAACTAAGGTCTAAAGAATATTCAAAAGGACATACATTATGCTTTAAAGAATATTCCTTAATCTTTTCCCTATCTATCAAATCTTCATTTAAAAATATATCCATTATAGCATCATTTACCCTATCAAAATGTCCCTTAGCAAAAGGGCAATCACGAGGATTGCATTTTACTTCTCCATTTAAACAAACCTTATCTTTAGCAGTTATTACTATAGCTTTCATCTTTAAACCTTTACCTATTAAAAGTTTCATGGACTTAAGTGGTGCTTGACGGGTTATAGTTTTGGCCGTTAAATAAAATATTTTTTTAGCCCTTCCTTCTCCTATTATCTTTATAGAAGGAAAAAGAGTAGACATTGTTTTTCCTATGCCTGTTGGAGCTTTAGTAAAAAGATTTTTCTTTTCTTTTATAGTCTTAAAGACTGCTACTGCTAACTCCCTTTGACCTATGCGATAGTTTTTAAATGGAAACTGTAAATCCTTTATTGACCTATCCCTTGCTTCTTCCCATCCAAAGCTAAGCTCTGCCCATTCTATATATTTTCCTATCAGATATATAAGAAATTCTTCTAATTCTTCTAATTTAAATTTATCTTTAAACCTTTTTACTTCTTCGCTTTCAATATGAAAATATGTAATTTGTATATCTATCTTTTCTAAATTATTTTGAAGGCCATAAATATATCCATATACTTTTGCTTGGGCCCAGTGCAGGGGATTAGATTCTCTTTTTATCTTTTCTAAATCATATGTAGTACTTTTTATTTCATCTATTATAGCTTCATCTTCGAATCTATATATTCCATCTGCCCTACCCTCTAGTTCAAAACTATATTCTTCGTATTCAAATATGGTTTTAAGAGATACTTCTACCTTATAGTTTTCTCCATAGGATTTTTGAACCTTTTGATGAGCCTTTGTTCCTTCTAAAGCTCTATTTATAGATTTAAAGCTATTATCTATATGACCACTTTTCATAACAAATTCTATTAAATTTCTAACTGATATCTTTATATTGTTTTTCATCTTTTGCCTCCAATAGTATTATACCAAATTACTAAATTCTAAACCATATTATAAACAGCCTTCGCTTTATTCTCCAGCGTATTTTGCAAATCACAGCTCCAGTCAATTTGCAATAGACCTTTTTCTATGTTATGATTATATGGTAATAACTTTAAAATAAATCAATTATAATTTAATAACTACAATGCTTAATTCTTTTTAAGAAGCGGGGGAACCATTTTTTTGGGGTGAATCATTTTTGAAGAACGACCCTTTGTTCTAATCCATCAGCTAACCTCGTAAGCGAAAAAGGGGAGTATATCATTGAATTTAACTAACTATGGTTCTCCATAGTTTTTTTGTGCCCTTTTTTATGCTTTCGTGAATAGATTAAACATTTATGTAGTTGTATCTCTTTTAGCGCTAACTATGGTTAAATGAGAAAGATGCTGAAACTATTACGGAATCTTTAAATATATAGGTTAAAACCTTTTAGTATTGATTTTAAAGAAGTAGTACATCTATTGTATGTTGAGTATAATGCTTCTTTAAATATATTATATACATTTGCAATAATAAGAAACAATTCAATAGATTACAATGCTTAATTCTTTTAAAAGAAACGGAGGGACCAATATCTTGGGGCGAATCGATTTGAAGTGCTACCTTTGCTCTAGCCCGACAGCTAACTTCGTGTGTAAAAAGGAGTATATCATCTAAAATAACTATGGTGCTCCATGGTTATTTTTATGCACTTTTTTAAGTTTTTTACAATTTATATTTCATAAATTTAAGTATCACAATATTTAAATATTAAGTTTAGGCTCTCCTAAAAGATATAAGCATTTTCCTTAGTCCAGTAGTTCTACAAGATGACAGAAACTAATAGCAGGTGTTAACCAGTGCATTATTATGTCTTTATAAATGACTGTTATCGACTTTATGATTGGTGGAGTGGAACTGGATTTAGTTGTTTTAGAATTCATGCAAATACTAGATATTGGTAATGGAACAATTGTGGTCTAGATATTATAATATTAGCTATTATCCTTGATCATTTAACCGAAAACATTACAAAAATGAACAATTTTATATAATCAATCTTTTTAGTAGGCTATTAACTTTCGAATTGGCAAAGCAAAGGAGGAATAAATGTACGATACAATTATTAAAAAAGGTAACTCATATCTTCAACATGGATTCCACAATAACAGGATATATCTCATGCATTTAGATAAGAGAGATATGCCCGAGATATTAGATACTTTAACTTACATGGCAAATACACATGGATATACAAAAAAAATTGCTAAGGTCCCGGAGACTTACTCTCCATTTTTCTTGGAAAGAGGATATACCACTGAGGCAAAAGTTCCGGGCTTTTTCAATGGAAAGGAAGATTGTGTATTCATGGGGAAATATAGAGATAAAGAAAGAAATATTCCAGTAAATAAGTTGCTTAATAAAAAAGTTCTAGAAGCAGCTCATTCAAAAACACCTGTAGATTCATTAGAATTTAAATCTACAGATTATAAATTACCTAGCGGATTTTATTTCAAGAAAGCAGAAAGTATTGATGTTTATAAAATGTGCGAATTGTATTCCAAGGTTTTTAATTCATATCCTTTTCCTGTATCGGATCCAGAATACATTCAACAAACGATGAATAATCATGTTGTTTATTTTTCAATATGGAAAGATAATGAGATTATTGCACTTTCATCTTGTGAAATAAATACAGAAGATGAAAATGTAGAAATGACAGATTTTGCGATACTTCCAGAGTATAGAGGATACAATCTTGCTTATTTTTTACTTATAAAGATGGAAAAGGAAATGAAAGAAAACAAAATCAAGACAGCTTATACTATTGCTCGTTCATGTTCTTATGCTATGAACTGCACTTTTGCTAAATGTGGATATGACTTTTCTGGAGTACTTATAAAAAATACTCAAATTGGTGGAAAAATCGAGGATATGAACATTTGGTATAAGTCTTTAGTTTAGTTATTTAACTGATTAATTAACAAAACAATTATTTTTTTGCAATTAAAATAAAAAAGGAGTTCTTTTATGAATAAGATATTAATATCAAAACAAGATAATTTAGATGATAGGAATAACTCGGTTAGAAATAACTTGAGACAAAATAAAGTAGATGAAAATAAAGAAAGATTTTTTGCGGAGGTTTCTTCAGAAGACTGGGGAAATTGGAAATGGCAAATGCGAAATAGAATAGAAACAGTGGAAGACTTACAAAAACATGTGAAGCTTACTTTAGAAGAAAAGATGGGAATAAAGCGATGCCTTAAAACATTAAGAATGGCAATTACGCCATATTATCTTTCTCTTATGGATTTAAATAATCCAGATGATTCTGTAAGAAAACAGGCCATACCAACTTCTTTGGAACTTGAAAGCTTTAGTTCGGATTATGAGGATCCCTTGAATGAAGAAGCAGATTCTCCCGTTCCTGGACTGACACATAGATATCCTGATAGGGTACTTCTTTTAATTACTGATAGATGTGCTATGTATTGTAGACATTGTACTCGAAGAAGATTTGCAGGCAACAATGATAAATCGCTTCCAATCAAACAAATTGAAAAGGCTATAGAATATATAAGAAAAAAACCAGAAATAAGAGATGTTCTTATATCAGGTGGGGATGCTCTTTTAATATCTGATTCAAAACTTGAACAAATTATAAAAAAAATAAGAGCAATACCACATGTTGATATAATAAGAATAGGAAGTAGAGTCCCAGTTGTTATGCCCCAAAGAATAACTCCTAAACTTGTAAATATGTTGAAAAAGTATCATCCAATATGGTTAAATACACATTTTAATCAC
>NZ_JBQDAA010000093.1:5392-8511 GCF_052089545.1 Tissierella sp.
ATAACATCTGAATCTAAAGCTGCATGTGAACTCATTGCAAATGCAGGAATTCCAGTAGGAAATCAGACTGTACTTTTAAGAGGAGTTAATGATTGTCTTCATGTTATGAAAAAATTAATGCATGAACTTGTAAAAATAAGGGTTAGACCCTATTATATATATCAATGCGATCTCTCCGAAGGTATAAGCCACTTCAGAACAAAAGTTTCGAAAGGAATTGAAATTATAGAAGGGCTTAGAGGTCACACATCGGGACTTGCAGTACCAACTTTTGTAATAGATGCACCTGGTGGCGGAGGTAAAATTCCTGTTATGCCAAACTATGTAATTTCCAGAGCTGAAAACAAAGTGATTCTTAGAAATTTTGAAGGTGTAATAACAACATACATTGAACCGAAAGATGATATTTCGAAATGTAACTGTGAAATATGTTCAAGTAAAAAGCCTAGAAAGATGGTAGGTATTTCAAATTTAATCTATAATAAAAAAATATCTTTAGAACCAGCAGATCTTAGAAGAAACATGAGAAAAAAGTATAGAGCTAAATAATAATAGTTTAAGATAGTAGATTTGCTAGAAGTTTATGCAAAGACTAAAGCTACAATAGCACTTTGGAATGTATCACTAGAAATTTATAAAAGAAATATTCGTAATAATAGATCTTTCAGGTTCTAGAAAATCTACTTTAGTTAGATGCTTCAAAGGTACATGTATTATCATCAATGTAAAAAATCTAGACCAATAAGGTCTAGATTTTTTATTTCAGTTTATTATTTATCTTATATTGAACAAGGTGAGTATCCACAGTCTTGACATTCAGCACATCCACCTGAATGATTTAAATGTCCGCCACACATTGGACAAGTATCTGGATCTTCTAAGAGTTGAGCCTGAGCTAACTCATCTATCTCAGCTTGCAATTCATCTATTCTATCTAAATTATCTTTGTCTTTTTTATCAGTTATTAATATTCCAGATCTAGCACATCCATCTCTATAGATCGTAATACCTTTTAATCCTTCTTCCCATGCATACATATAAAGTGCTTCTACATCTTCTACGGTAAACTCATTAGGAACATTTACAGTAGATGATATACTTGCATCTATATATTCTTGCCATACAGATTGTACGTGTATTCTTTCTTTGTAGTCTAGATTAGAAGTTGTTGTAAAGAAATCTGGTAGTTCATCTTCTCTTGATAAGTCATTTTTCTCCATATATTCTTTCACTATAGGAGTAAATACCTTATAGTAAGTATCCTCATGATGTAGTGATTCTGATTTTCTAGTATAAGATACTTGGAATATAGGCTCTAACCCGTTAGAACAACCTATAAGAGTTGATATACTTCCTGTAGGAGGTATTGTTAGGAGCTGACTATTACGTAGTCCATGTTCCTCTATTAGTTCTAATACATCCTCATCTGCATTTGCACGTAAAAATGGTGATTCTAAAACTTTTTCTTTTCTAAAGTTTGGAAACGGACCATCTTCTTTAGCCATATTTGATGATTGTCTTAAAGCTTCATTTATAAATGTTTTACCTATTTGATGTATAAGATTTAAGGACTCTTTGCTACCATATCTTATACCTAGTTTTATAAAGCAGTCAGCTGCTCCCATGATTCCAAGACCTATTTGTCTAAGTTTTTCACTCATTTCTCTTTGTTGTGGAAGTGGGTGAAGTAACATGTTTTCATCTAATATTTCATTTAAATATATAACTCCATTTTTTACCATTTCTTCAAATTTAACAAATTCAAATCTAGCATATTTAGTGAATGGATCTTTTACAAATTCACTTAAGTTTATAGAAGCAAGATTACAAGAACCAAATGCTGGAAGTGTTTCTTCTGCACATGGATTTACTCCCGCAAATTCAAATTCATCATCTTCACTCATTAAATGCCATGTGTCTATTTTACCTTTGTAAAGAAGTCCCGGTTCTGCCATATTCCAGTTGTTTTTAGCTAAAACCCTAAATAATTCTTTAGCATCTACCATTTTACTTATCTCTTCACCAGTAGATTCTACCTTAAAATAAAGTTCATATTCTCTATCTTCTTTAATAGCTTTCATAAACTCATCATCTATATTTACAGATATATTTGCATAATTTACTTTTTCTAAATCATTTTTAACATTTATAAAATCTTCTATATCAGGATGGTTACAGTCTAAGTTTAGCATAAGAGCTCCTCTTCTACCTCTCATACCTATAAGACCCGTAACTAGTGAATAAAGGTCCATAAATGAAACAGCACCAGTAGTAGTAGCTGCAGCATTATTTACCTTAGCACCTTTTGGTCTAAGATTTGAAAGTGTAAGACCACATCCACCACCATAAGAATATGTTCTTGCTAAATATTTTGCAGTATCAAATATTGATTCTATATTATCTTCTACCTTTGGCATAACATAACAGTTTGAAAGTGTTATCTTTCTACCAACTTTATCTAATCCTCTACCAGCTAAAATTCTTCCAGCCGGCATAAACTTTTTATCTTTTATGGCTTTTTTTATAGGAGAATTTCCACCACTTACTCTTTCTAAAAAGTCATCAAAACTTTCACTATCATATCTATATTTCTTTTCATAAATATCCCTTTGTAGGTCTGTCATATCCCAACCTTGTTCACGAAGTTTTGCTCTTTCTTCTCTATATATAATATATTTTCTAGCAACATCAGGTCTACTTTTCATAAGGTGAATCTCTACTAGGTCTTGTATTTTTTCTATACTTACAACTTTCTCATCTTTTAATTCTTCTTCTATTGAAGTAGATATTTGACGAGCATGCTTCTCATCCACCCCTGCTTCTGTTTCACTCATAGCTTTTGTAATGGCAATTTCAATCTTTTCATTTTCAAATTCTACTACATTTCCGTTTCTTTTTTCAACTTTTAACATCTAATATCCTCCTATAAACTATCCACAATGTATTCACAGTTTATCTACATATTGTGTATAGGTATTCTTTAACTACAATATATATAGTGTAACATAGAGCTATATGGATTTCAATATGAATATAATTATTCAATTTTCTCAATATTTGACCTTTCTATAGATAAACAGAATATATCATTTTTCTTTGAATACTATTTATCATAGAAG
>NZ_JBQDAA010000094.1:0-2850 GCF_052089545.1 Tissierella sp.
AAAGCTTGGAACAAGGGCTGAAATAAAAAACCTTAACTCCTTTAACTCAATTATGCGAGCTATAGAATATGAAAAGAAAAGACAAATAAAGGAAATAGAAAGTGGAGGAACTATAGTCCAAGAAACACGGGGATATGATGATGAAAAAAGAACTACCCATTCTATGAGAGAAAAAGAGGATGCTATGGACTATAGATACTTTCCAGATCCTGATCTTATGCCTATAGTTATAGATGGAAAAAGGGTAATAGATATAAAGAATAATCTTCCTGAACTTCCTGAGGATAGGAAAAACATGTATATGGAAAAGTATGATCTTTCTTCATATGATGCAGAACAATTAATAAGTTCAAAAGAGGTAGCAGATTATTTTGAAGAAAGTGTGGAAGAGGTTAAAACTCCTAAGATACTAGCTAATATAATGATAGGAGAAATATTTAGCATTTCATCTCCAGATGATTTCCATATAAAGATTTCACCAAAAGATTTAGGAGAACTGGTAGTGTTTTTAGAAAATGACACTATAAATAATAACAGTGCTAAGCAAGTCATAAAGATAATGAATGAAACAGGAGATGCTCCAGAAAAGATTATAAAAGAAAAAGGTCTAGAACAAATAGGCAGTAGAGAAAAACTAGAGCCTATAATAGATGAGGTATTTCTTACAAGCGAAAAGGCTATAAAGGAATATAAAGCTGGTAAGAAAAAAGCCCTTCAATCTATAATAGGAAAGG
This sequence comes from Tissierella sp., assembly GCF_052089545.1. Lineage (GTDB taxonomy): Bacteria > Bacillota > Clostridia > Tissierellales > Tissierellaceae > Tissierella_A. The sequence goes on from NZ_JBQDAA010000094.1 coordinate 735, forward strand.
TAATGCGAGATACAAAAGGACGAGCAAATCCTGAAATGACTAAAAATATATTAGAAGAAAAAATCAAAGAAATAGAATAGGCCTAGGCCTATTCTATTTTCTTAATCCATAACTCTTCTTCTATCGAATAGAAATTTAATACTATAAATACCCGCAAGTGCAACAAGACCATAGACTATCCTACTTAATATAGCCTCTTGTCCACCAAATAAACTAGCTACTAAATCAAATTTGAAAAGTGCAATAAGTCCCCAGTTAAGAGCACCAATTATAACCAATACTAAAGCTGTTTCATCCATAATAATTCACTCCTTTAGAATTTTAATTTGTTTCATTTACTATTATTTCTATTTGTATAAATAATATACATTTGAAATGTCAACCAATCTTACTAATTTGTAAGCCAACTGTTCATCTATTTGTAATAAGACTTAGATATACTTGAGTTATAATAGGAAAATGGAGGAATTAGAATGGAGATCGTAAAGATAGAAGGATTAAATAAAATATATGGAAAAGGAAATACCGAAGTATCAGCTTTAAAGGATGTAAACTTAACTATAAATGAAGGTGAATTTGTGGCAATAGTTGGACCAAGTGGTTCGGGTAAGTCAACCCTACTCCATCTCTTAGGTGGAGTAGATCGTCCAACTAGTGGAAAGGTATATATTGACGGAGTGGATATATATTCACTTTCAGAAAAAGAACTTGCAATATTTAGGCGAAGAGGTGTAGGATTTGTATTTCAATTTTACAATCTAGTGCCTGTTTTAACAGCAGAAGAAAATATGCAGCTTCCGATGCTCTTGGATGAAAAAAAGATTAATAAGGATCATTTTAATGAACTAATAGATATACTAGGTCTTAAGGATCGTTTAAACCATCTGCCAAACCAGCTTTCGGGAGGACAACAGCAAAGGGTTTCTATTGGGCGGGCACTAGCCTACAACCCATCTATAGTCCTTGCAGATGAACCAACTGGAAACCTAGATAGTAAAACTGGAAAGGAAATAGTAGATCTTCTTAAAATAAGTATAAAAAAATATAATCAAACACTTATACTTATAACCCATGATCTAGATATAGCATCTCAAGCTGATAGGGTTATAGTTATAGAGGATGGGGAGATTCAAACAGATGAGGTGACGGATAATGAAAAGCTATAAATCCATCACTAGAAGATATTTAAAAGGGCAAAGAAACAGAACCCTTCTAACTATATTCGGAATTATTCTTTCGGTCGCACTTATAACAGCTATAGGAACTATGGTAGTTTCGGCTAGGGGAGCACTTATAAAGCAAGCTATAAGAGAAAATGGATCTTTCCATGCAAGGTTTAGGTACATTGATGCAGATCAAATTAATAAGCTTGAAAACCATGTAGGTGTAGAAAAACTAGGACGAACAAAACTTGTAGGGACTCTTGCTTTAAGAGAAACCACAGAAGAAGAACGTGATAATGGGGGAAGAGATATTCCCTTTAGAAGTATAGACTTAAAAGAATATGATAAAAATGCAAAAGAAATGCTTCCAATACGATTAATAGAAGGAAGACTTCCTGAAAATAAGGATGAAATAGTTATAGAAAAGTGGACGAGGGAATACTTCAATGAAGATTTAGAAGTGGGGGATACTATAACTCTTCCTATAGGCAATAGAATAGAAGCAGAAAAAGATCATCCGGATGAAATAACAGTAGAGACCTTTGAAAAGACAGGAGAAAAGGAATATAAGCTAGTAGGATTTACAACTCCTAGGTACATTTGGAGGGGTAACCTACTAACTGAAGGAATTGTTGGAAATGATACAGAGGCAAGTCCAGAAGGAGAATACTATGGATTTATAACTCTTCCTGATCTAAAAGGTGCAAACGATAAAGTTATCAAGATAGGGGAAGACATAGGCGTTGGAGAGGAAAATATACTATACAACAATGACCTTTTAAGACTATCAGCAGAAAGTGTAAATGATACTTTTAATAGTTCTATTATGGGTATACTTGCATTTGTAGTAGGACTTATCATGCTTTCTACAATAGCAGTTATATACAATGCCTTTAATATATCTGTAATAGAGAGGATATCTCAGTTTGGACTGCTTAGGTCCGTTGGAGCAA